>CAMEGY010000084.1 GCA_945916625.1 uncultured Anaerococcus sp. | reverse complement strand
AACTAATACTGCTGGGAAGGATGGGGCAAATAGGTTTAATTGCTTGGTCATAGTTAGGGCAATCGTTAAAAACATTGTCCCTGATACTAGAGTCCCTAGGGCAAAGATTAGGATTACTTTTGGGATGGAGTAGGTGTTTTTCATTGTTTTTATTATTGAAAATACAACTAGGGATGTGATTATTTTTTCGATGAAATTTGGGATTTGGCCGCCAGGAAAGCCTGTTGTAAGGGCGGACATAATCCCTCCTGCTACTCCTATTAGTAGGGCTTCTTTCATATCAGATGTAATCATTAGGGATATAAACATCATTGATAGTAAAAAGTCTGGTTTTACTCCAAAAAATACGCCCGGCACCATAAAGTGCATGACAAGGCCTAGGGCCATGAAGACTCCTGATATGGTTAGGTTTCTGATTTTTGTTTGGTTGGTTTGATAATTTTGCATGATTTCCTCTTTCTTTTGATAATTCTAATAAAAAAAGCTCGCTCCCAATACTAATTAGTATTAGGAGCGAGCTAGTGCCCACGGTGCCATCCTTATTTGTCTATCACAAATAGACCTCTTTAGATACTTACATATCCTATCCCTATAAGGTGAGAAACACCCGCCGGCTACTATTATTTCACCTTTGATCCGATAGATCCATTCAGAAAAAATCTTACCTTGCAATTCTCATCAACCATTAACTTTCTGTCGGTTTAAAATTTTCTTACTACTTCTATCTATGATTTATTAGCTTTAGTATATTACAACAATATCACTTTGTCAAGTTTATTTTTAAATCATATACCTAATTAAGAAAACAACTGCTAATACATAGAGCATAGGGCTTACTTCTTTGCCCTTGCCTGTCAATAGCTTAACTGCTGCAAAGCTCATTATTCCAAATGCTATACCTTCTGCTATAGAATAAGCTAGTGGCATCATTAGGATTGTCATGAAAGCTGGGAAGGCTTCTGTGATATCTTCAAAGTTAATTTCAGTAACAGTTGATAGCATGAATAGTCCTACTGTGACTAGGGCTGCTGATGTGGCTGCTGATGGGATTATTGAAAATATTGGAAAGAAGAATGCTGCTATTACAAAGCATCCTGCTGTAGAAAGGGCTGTTAGACCTGTTCTTCCGCCTTCTGCTACCCCTGATGAACTTTCTACGAAAGTAGTAACTGTGGATGTACCTACAAGGGCACCAATAGTTGTACCAACCGCATCTGCCATTAGGGCCTTGCCAACTTCTGGTAGGTTGCCGTTTTCATCTAGCATCTTTGCCTTTGTAGCCACACCTGTAAGTGTTCCAAGTGTATCGAAAATATCTACAAACAAGAATGAGAATAATACTGAGAACATCTCAAGTGAGAATACATTAGAAAAGTCTAATTTAAAAGCTACTGGAGCTATAGATGGTGGCAAACTTACCACATTTGTTTCAGGAAAGTGTGTCAGTCCCAAAAATAGTGAAAGTATAGTTGAAGCTAGGATTCCCCAAAGTAGGGCTCCCTTTACACCTCTTGCTGTAAGAGCAATCATAAGTATTAGGGCAAAGAAAAATACAAATGCCTCAAGACTCTTTAAGTTGCCTAGAGCAAGGGCTGGTTCTGCCTTAACTATGATATTTGCATTTAAGAGTCCAATCTCTGCAATAAATAAGCCTATACCTACTGATACTGCCTTTTTAAGTGTGGTTGGAATGGCATTAAATATTGCCTCCCTAACTCCTACAAAGGACAGTAAAATAAAAATGATTCCTTCTAAAAACACTGCTGTTAAGGCGAATTCCCAACTCTTACCCATTTGACCGACTACTGTATAGGTGAAGAAAGCATTAAGCCCCATACCAGCAGAAAGACCGAATGGTAGGTTGGCATAAAAGGCCATTAGGACCATGGCTAAAACACTTGCGATGATGGTGCCTGTGAAAACAGCCCCATAATCCATACCTGATTCACTAAGGATAGCTGGATTTACCGCAAGGATATAACTCATTGTCATAAAGGTTGTTATACCTGCCATTATTTCTGTCTTAACATTAGTACCATGTTTATTTAGCTTGAAAGTTTTTTCGAAAAACGAAACTTCTGCCATATTTGCCTCCTTTTATTTATGATACAGATTCATTATATATTTTAATTTGAAATTGTCATCAAAATCCTTTGTTTTTTGTCGAGAAAATAGCTATAATAGTAGTGAGAACATATATCAGAAAGAAGGAAAAATGAGCCAGAAAAATTGGATTGAACTAATCTTGATAATATTTGGTGTAGCGGGATCTGCTTTTTTCTCGTCATCAGAAACTGCCCTTACATCTTTAAATGTATTTAAAATAAGGCAGATGGAAGAAAATGGAGTAGAAAATTCATCTATAGTTAGAAAATTAACTGACAATATTGGAAAAGTTTTAACTACAATATTAATTGGAAATAACATAGTAAATATTGTAACTACAACCCTAGCAACCATATTTTTTACAGATCTTTTTGGTGCAAGTGGGGCTGTCATATCAACAGTAGTCCTTACACTGACAATTCTTATCTTCGGTGAGGTCACCCCAAAAAATATTGCATCCAGCCAGTCAGAGAAGGTTGCGCTTAGGGTTGCAAAACCAATCAAATTTTTTGATATTATCATAAAACCCATGTCTTTCTTCCTCCAGGCAATTACAAACCTACTTACAAAAATGATTATAGGTGAAGATCACCCAAGCCAAGATATAGTGACAGAAGAAGACCTAAAGACAATTGTTGATGTATCTGAAGAGCAGGGTGTTATAAACAACGAAGAAAGTGAAATTATAAATAACGTCTTTGATTTTGGGGATTCAGATGTTGAAGATATAATGACAGCAAGGACCAACATGGAAGCCATTGCTGTTGATATGGACGATAAAGACCTAAGAGACTTTCTTAAAAACTGCAAACATTCGAGAATCCCAGTTTATGGCAAGTCTATAGACAATATTTTGGGAATCCTCCACATGAAGGATATAGTCGCTTTTATAGCTGAAGATAAAGACTTAAATATAGAAGAAATGATAAGACCGGCCTTTTATGTCTATGACAATATGCATATTTTTGACCTATTTAAGTCGATGAGAAACGAAAATGTTTCCCTTGCAATTGTTATAGACGAATACGGCGGCACAAGTGGGATTGTAACCATAGAAGATATAGTCGAAGAACTTGTCGGAGAGATAGAGGATGAGTATGACACCCATCTTGAGACCATATTTAAGGTAAATGATATGGAATACTTGGTAAACCCATCTATCCATATCAATGACTTCAATGATTATTTTGACACTGGCCTAGAACAGATTAAAAACGACTCTATAGGTGGTTACTTGATTGATAGACTCGGTAGAATTCCTAAAGAGAGTGATTTTATAGAAGAAGATGGCATGGTTATATCGGTTCTTCAGGTAAATAGGTATAAATTAGAGATGCTTAAGATAGATTTTTTGTAGAAAGGATTATAAATGAGAGAAACAGTTTACATTACAGGCCACAAAAAGCCTGATACAGACTCAATTATGTCAGCAATCGCCTATGCTGACCTAAAAAATAGGCTGGGAGAATATGATGCAATTCCTGTAAGGCTAGGCAAACTTAGCCAAGAAAGCCGTTTTGTCCTTGATTATTTTGGTGTAAAACCACCTGAGATTAAGGAATCAATGAATCTTACAGTTGGAGACCTATCTTTTGATAAGGGCAATATTATAGACCCATCTATACCTATTAGAAAGGCATGGGATACCTTCCAAAATGGGTCAACCAACTCACTTACAGTAGTAGATAACAAGGGGGAAATTGTTGGTATAGCTTCACTTTCTAATATTACAAAATCCTATATGGATGTTTGGGATGATAGGATTTTAGGCCGTGCTAATACTCCAATTGACAATATTATTGACGTTTTGGCAGCAAATATTATTTACCTTGGTGATGAAGAAACAAACTTCTCAGGCAGGATGATGGTCTTTGCAATGGGAGGAAGTGAAGAAGATCTTAAGGATATATTTGATGATGGTGATATTGTTATAGCAGGCAACAGGACTGATTATGACCTAATACTTAAGCAAAATATATCCCTTCTAATTCTTACAAATGGCACAAGTCTTTCAGATGATGTAATTGAAATTGCAAAGGAAAATAATGTTGCAGTTATTTCTACAGAATATAACACTTTTATGACTTCAAGGCTATTACCTATGACAATCCCAGTTAGTCAGGTAATGACAAGAGAGAACCTCATTTATTTTAAAACCGATGATACCTTGGATGTTGTAAGAGAAGCGATGGCAAAATCAAGGTTTAGGTCATATCCTGTTGTAGATCAGGCAAACAAGGTTGTTGGGTCGATTTCAAGATACCACCTAATTTCATCAAGGAAGAAAAAGCTAATCTTAGTTGATCACAACGAGCGCAATCAATCAATAGATGATATTGATGAAGCAGAGATTATAGAAATTATTGACCACCACAGGGTTGCAAACATCCTTACAACTTCGCCAGTATTTTTTAGGGCAGAACCTGTTGGTTCTACTGCCACAATTATAAGTGAAATGTACTTAGAATCAGGTATTAGACCATCAAGAGAAATTGCAGGCATCCTTTGTGCTGCAATCATCTCTGATACCCTTTTATTCAGGTCACCGACCACAACTGATACAGACAAGAGAATACTCGATAGGATGAGTAAGATTGCAGATATAAACCCAGAAGAGTTTGCAGATAAGATGTTTAGGGCAGGCACATCCCTTAAGGGCAAATCTGCTAAAGACCTCATAGAAGGAGATATCAAGACCTTTACGATAGGAGAAGCTAATGTGAGAGTTGGCCAAGTTTTCACCATGAATCCAGAAGAGCTAGTGCCAATTATGGATGACCTAAAGGCGCAAATGGCAGGTAAAATTAAGGAACGTGGCGAGGATACCTTTGTCCTAGTACTTACAGATATTTTCAACCAAAGAAGTGAACTTCTAGTAGTAGGTGAATACTATGATGATATCAAGGAAGAATTTGGCGAGATAACAAAGACTGGCACCATCAATGCAGATGGAGTCTTATCACGCAAAAAACAAGTGATACCAAGGCTAACAGCCGCTATAAATAAAAATTAAGACAAGGGGCTTGCCAAAGAGCAGGCCTTTTTTAGGAG
>CAMEGY010000083.1 GCA_945916625.1 uncultured Anaerococcus sp. | reverse complement strand
TTTTTCTATGTTTTGCATACCATCAGACCTTATCCTTCTCTTTCTTATAACAAGAAATATTATTAAAGAAAAAAGGAAAATGTCAAGAGTTATTAATATAAGAGGTAATTTTTTACTGTTTATATTTTTGTTAGAAGAATTTATCCTATCCTCATCCTTAGCTTCAAATTCTCTATCATCTTTGAAATCATTTGTTTCTTTTGATATTTTCTCTATATCTAGCATTTTTAAAGTCCCATCTTCAGAAATAGTTGCTCCTTGATCTTTTAGGCTATTTATTTCAGAAACGGAAAGTCCAGTTGTCATATGGGCCTTAAGAACTTCATTTTCTCCCACATAAATTTTCTTGATAGTTGATTGGCCTGTGTATTCGTTTGTAACAGTAATTGTGTAGATTCCCTCGTCAACATATTCTACACCATCTCGTGCAGGCCCATTAAAACGTGTGTCTTCGACTAGTCCATCAGCACTCTCAGCTAAGATTTCTCTTTTTACATTAATCTTAAGATATCTTGACTTAGCTAAGTCCAAATAAAATCCATTTTCTGTTATAGAACTATTAGTAATCTCACTTCCAGTCGAAAGGTCAAAAGGATACACCATACAATTACCATTTCTTATGGAAAACTTAAAAAATATCCTATAATGACTTATTTTATCAATTAACCTATCAGCGGTGACCTCATAATCCAAAGCTAGTTCATAGTCACCTTCTTCAAAAAGTTGGACCATGGTATCTGAATCAAGGGAAGTATTAGATTCCAAATAATTTGTGTAAATAATAGGGTCTGACTTTTCATTTTTGTAATCTGTTTTACGGATAATTAGCGTACCACGACCAAAATCTATAGTTGGTGTTTCAAAATACCTATCGCTTCCTGACCTATCTGCACTTATTGACAGCTTGTCGTTTCCATTAAGCTTGTTGATATCTTGATTTAAATGGAAGTAAAGACTGACTTTATCTCCCATATTTTTAAGGAAAACCATGTTTCCGTCAGGTCCTTTGACCTCATCGGTATAGCCTTTGATAAAAAAAGTGCCCAAATCCCACCCATAGTGAGGATCATTCTTTGTGATAGTTTCCTCGCCAAAATAGCTATCAAATTCAGCTACTTTAGCTTTAGATCCTATGGTGTACTTTTCGTTAGTAAGGTCATTTTTCTCACTTTTTGTATCAGCATAGGCATAGAATTCATAAAGTTCTGCATATTTTTTATAATCATACTTATCCCTATTTATGAAAAGTATCTTTCTATTCTCCATTCTAATTTGAAGCTGATAGGCTACAATCAATCTATAATAACAGCCATTTATCAGCTCTACATCCTTAGTTCCATAGATAGGATCTGTCCTTACAGGACCTTTCTCAAAGGCATCTGTTATGGTTAATTTATTAACCCAATTTTTGCCATCTGTTGAAGTTTGCAATATTAGACAAGCAGACTGGATTTTTTCGTCAAGATAAATATCATCAACCTTTTTGCCTTTATCAGAAGTTAGGTGCCATGAATCCTCATCCGCCTTTAGTAGTTTATCTCCATAGTTATAGAATAGCTTCAAACCACCCTTACCCACCTCATAAGATGGAATACCGTTTTTTGTAGCCGTATTAGAGACTTCTCCACTGATAAAAAATTTGCCATAGCTATTATCACTATCATCTGTCTGGGAAAAATTTTCGCTCTTCGAAAATTCATAATTATTATCTTTGTCAAATTCATAAATTTTCCCCAGAACTTCAGTTTTAGAGTCTGCAGCAAAAGCTCTAATCATAAAGCTACTAAAAACTAATATTGTTGCCATAAGTAAGGCAAGAAAAAACTTAGTAGCTCTATAAACTAATTTATTCTTATTCATATTCCCCTCCTAGGTGAAATTGTATATCATTAAAATTATATTCTAAGAATACTTTATTTTTAAAGATCAAAAAATCATATGCCCGTAAATAAGCAAAACCATCTAATATTAACAATAATTTTATCACTAAATTGGATCCCATTCAATAGCCTATATGACATTGAATTAAATAAAAAATGTACATATGTAAGTAAAAAGGATAAATTTACCTTATGTATACAAATAATTTATCTTAGCTAGAACAGAAAAAACACCCCATCAAGGGGTGTCCTTTATTTAAATTATAATCTAAATAAACTGTAAGCCCATAGCCGCGAAAATGGGCTTTTTTGCTTAAACTAGTTCGATTATAGCGCGTTCTGAGCCGTCGCCTCTTCTAGGTCCTAGTTTTAGTACTCTTGTATATCCACCATTTCTGTCTTCGTATTGTGGTGCGATTTCAGAAAATAGTTTTTGTACAAGTTTTGGCTCATATAGATAGCTTGCTGCTTGTCTTCTTGTGTGAAGTGTGTTTTTCTTGCCTAGTGTGATCATTTTTTCAGCCATTTTTTGTGTTTCTTTGGCTCTTGTTACTGTAGTTTCGATTCTACCGTGTTCAAGTAATGAACCTACTAGGTTTCTAAGCATAGCATTTCTATGGTCTGTTCTTCTACCAAGTTTTCTTTTGCCTGCCATATTTCCTCCTATTCATCTTTTAGGGAAAATCCAAGTTCATGGATTTTATCTATTACTTCTGTTAGTGATTTTTTACCGAAGTTTTTGATTGTCTTTAGTTCTGATTCTGGAACTGCAATTATATCTGCTACTGTGTTGTAGCCAGCTCTCTTTAGACAGTTGAATGATCTTAGTGATAGGTCTAGTTCTTCTATTGTTTTTTCTAGGCCTTCGTCTACATCATCTTCCTCTTCAATTTCGATTTCTACTTCTTCTGGTGGGAACTGTTTACCAGGTAGCTCTTTGAAAAATGAGAAGTTGTCCATTAGGATTGATGATCCTTCTGCTAGGGCTTCTTGTGGTGTTACTGTTCCATTTGTCCATACTTCTATGATTAACTTGTCATAGTCTGTTGATTCACCTACCCTGGTGTTTTCAACTGTGAAGTTCACTTTTTCTACTGGGGTAAATGATGAATCAATAGCGATAGTTCCTATAGGATCTTTGTCGTCTTTGTTATCTTCAGATATCCTGTAGCCATTTCCATTTGTGACATCCATTGCTATTAAAAGCTTGCTTTTGTCATTGACTGTTGCTATATAATGGTCTGGATTGGCTATTTCAACTAAGGCATCTTCTTTTATATCTTTGGCTGTTACTATCTTTGGCCCTTCTATTTCTAGAAATAAGGTTACATCTTCGTCTGATTGTTTTTTTACATTTAGACCCTTGATGTTTAGTATAATTTCTGGAACGTCTTCAACTACTCCATCAATTATAGAAAATTCATGAAGTACACCATCGATTAGTATTTTTGAGACGCTAGAACCAGGTAGGGATGATAAGAGCACCCTTCTCATGCTGTTTCCTATGGTTGTACCATATCCTCGCTCAAGTGGATATAGGGCGAATTTGCCGTAATGGTCTTCTTCGTTTATATCCAAGATTTCTATATTAGTTTCTATTTTTTCGATCATGGTAGCTCCTTAGTTCTAACTATTTGTTAATCCTACTTAGAGTAGAACTCTACTATCATACGTTCTTCAACTGGAATATCTATTTCTTCTCTTGTTGGGAACTTTTCTACTTTAACCTTTAGGTTTTCTATGTCTCCATCTAACCATTCAACCACACCAAATGAAGCATTTACTTCTTTGATTGTCTTAAATAGGCTAGTTGATCTAGATTTTTCTCTAACTTCGATTACATCGCCTTCTTCTACTAAGTATGATGGGATGTCTACTTGCTTACCGTTTACTAGTAGGTGACCGTGTGTTACGATTTGTCTAGCTTCTCTTCTAGTTCTTGCAAGTCCTGATCTAAAGGCTATATTGTCAAGTCTTCTTTCGCAAAGGATGATAAGCTGTTCACCTGTTTGACCCTTCATTCTGCTTGCTTTTTCGTAGTAGCCTCTAAATTGTTTTTCACTTACTCCGTAGATGAATTTTGCTTTTTGTTTTTCTCTTTGCTGCATACCATATTCGGATAGCTTGCTTCTTCTTCTTGGAAGAGCTCTATTTGAAGAGCCTGTGTATCCTAGGTAGGCTGGAGAAATTCCTAAAGCTCTTGCTTTTTTGTATATTGGATCTTTGCTTACTGCCATAATATCTCCTTAATTAAACTCTTCTTCTCTTTGGTGGTCTACATCCATTGTGTGGAATTGGTGTTACGTCTTTGATCATTGTAACTTCAAGTCCAGCTGCTTGTAGACTTCTGATTGCTGCTTCTCTTCCTGAACCTGGTCCTTTTACATAAACTTCTACAGTTTTTAGGCCTTGGTCAATTGCAATTTTAGCTGCAGTTTCTGCTGCTTCACCTGCTGCAAATGGAGTAGACTTTCTGCTTCCTCTAAAACCTAATTGTCCTGCGCTTGCCCAAGAGAGTGCGTTTCCTTGCATATCAGTAAGTGTTACCATTGTATTATTGAATGTTGATGAAATGTGAGCTTGGCCACGTTCAACATTCTTTTTAACTCTTCTTCTACCTCTGGTAGATTTTTTAGTTTTTTGAGCCATTATCTATTAACCCTTTCTGCTTTTTCTTGTTCTTGCGTTGTTTTTTGTGTTTTGACCTCTTACAGGTAGACCATTTTTGTGTCTTAATCCTCTATAAGAACCATTTTCTCTAAGTGCCTTGATGTTTAGACTTGTTTCACGTCTTAGGTCACCTTCGATTGTGTATTGTTCTAATTGTTCACGAATTTTACCAAGTTCTTCTTCTGTAAGGTCTTTCATCTTTGTATCAGGATTGATTCCTGTATTTTCTAATATTTCGTTAGCAGTTGCTCTTCCTACGCCATATATATATGTGAGTCCGATTTCCGCTCTTTTTTCTCTAGGTAAATCTATACCAGCTATTCTTGGCATTAAACCCTCCTAACCTTGTCTTTGTTTGTGTTTTGGATTTTCGCAGATTACCATTACTTTACCGTTTCTTTTGATAACCTTGCATTTATCACACATTTTTTTAACTGATGCTCTAACTTTCATGTTTGCTCCTAACTTAAGTTTATATCTTATCTATAGAGTTAGCTTTTTAAAGCTAATATCTTTGCCTAAGTAATAATACTTGTGAGATTTTTTCTTTACGTCATAGTGTTGTTTAATTATGACTGTAATATCCTCTCGAAGCCATTGGATTCTCGCTTAGTTTTTCGGGCTCGCTTCGTTTGCCTCGAAAATGAAGGATTTCAC
>CAMEGY010000082.1 GCA_945916625.1 uncultured Anaerococcus sp. | reverse complement strand
CAAAAAAGAATCAATGTTTGAAAGGCTTAAAAAAGGTCTAAGTAAAACTAGAAATAACTTCACTTCTAGTTTAACTAATCTATTTACTAGAAATGTAAAAATTGACGATGAACTATATGATGAGCTTGAAGAAATACTAATTTCTGCCGATATTGGAATGTTTTCAACTATTGAAATAGTGGATAAATTAAGAGAAGAAATCAAGCAAAGATCAATCAAAGAAGCAGATCAAATCTATCCTGTTTTAAAAGAAATAATGATAGAAAAATTGGATGAAAAAAATCTGGATAATAGAATAAAAATTGAAAAAGGCAAACTAACCGTTATACTTGTTATTGGCGTAAATGGTGTAGGTAAGACTACAACTATTGGTAAACTAGCAAATAATTTTAAGAATGAAGGTAAGAGTGTGATGCTTGCTGCAGCTGACACCTTTAGAGCAGCTGCTATTGATCAATTAAGGGAGTGGTCTGACAGAGCTGATGTAGATATTATATCTCATAAAGAAGGCGCTGACCCTTCTGCAGTTATATTCGATGCTATTAAATCTGCAAGAAGTAAAAATGTCGATGTACTTATTTGTGACACAGCAGGAAGGCTTCATAATAAAAAGAATTTAATGCAGGAGTTAGAAAAGATTAATAGAACTATTGATACTCACGCTGTAAATTCTAATAGAGAAAATCTTCTGGTTCTAGATGCCACAACAGGTCAAAACGCTGTAAGTCAATTAAGAGAATTTAAAAATGTTACAGACATAACAGGTCTTATCCTAACTAAACTTGATGGCACTGCTAAAGGAGGAGTGATATATCCTTTACAAGTTGAAGTGGAAGTACCGGTAAAATATATAGGTGTAGGTGAGGGGATTGATCACCTACAAAAATTTGATTCAAAATCATTTGTAGAAGCTATGTTTTAATGTTGAAATGTAGGTTTTAAGGAGTATACTAAATTAGTACTACAATAATCACACTCATGGATGGATGAAACGTTGCCTAATATGGTTTTTTATCCAGCTGAAATGAGTGGAAGAAAAAACGGAGGTAATTATGGCAGTAGTTTCAATGAAAAAATTATTAGAAGCAGGTGTACACTTTGGACACCAAACTAGAAGATGGAATCCTAAAATGTCTAGATTCATCTTCACAGAAAGAAACGGAATCTACATTGTAGATTTACAAAAAACAGCTAACCAAATCGAAGAAGCTTACAAGGTTATGAGAGATATCGTTGCTGATGGTGGTAGAGTACTTTTTGTGGGTACTAAAAAGCAAGCGCAAGATTCAATTCAAAGCGAAGCTAAGAGATCAGGACAATACTATGTATCTCACAGATGGTTAGGTGGTATGCTGACAAACTTTAAAACAATTAGAAAAAGTGTTGAAAAACTTCAAAAATTTGAAAGAATGGAAGAAGATGGCACATTTGATCTTCTACCAAAAAAAGAAGTTCTAGAATACCAAAAAGAAATGGATAAGCTTGAAAGAAACCTAGGTGGTATAAAAGATATGGAAGAACTACCAGATGTTCTATTCGTAGTAGATCCAGGCGAAGAAGATATAGCTGTACACGAAGCTAAAATTCTTGGAATCCCAGTTATTGCTATAGTAGATACAAACTGTGATCCAGATGACATTGACGTTCCAATTCCAGGAAACGATGATGCTATTAGAGCAGTAAAACTTATTACATCAATAATGGCAGATGCTGTTATAGAAGCTAACCAAGGAAGTGAATTTGATCCTTCAGAAGATGACTTCGAAGATAAAATAGAAGAAAGTGATGAAGCTGAAGAAGCAACTGAAGAAGAATTATCTGATGAAGAGTTAGAAGAAGCAGCTGAAGATATCAAAGAACAAGCATTCGAAGAAAACGAAGCAGAATAAGTAGAGGAGATTTAGATGGCAATTAGTGCAAAATTAGTTAAAGAATTAAGAGAAAGAACTGCCGCTGGAATGATGGACTGCAAAAAAGCTCTTGAAGAAGCTGGCGGAGACATTGATAAAGCTCAAAAAATCTTAAAAGAAAAAGGGCAAGCTACTCTAGATAAAAAATCAGGTAGAGTTGCTGCTGAGGGTGTTATTGGATCATACATCCATAACAACAAGATTGGTGTTATTGTTGAAATCAATACAGAAACAGACTTCTCGGCTAATACTGATACTGTAAAAAACTTTGCTAGAGATATTGCAATGCACATTGCTGCAAGCGCTCCAAAATACATCTCAGAAGAAGACGCTGATGAAGCAGATATAGCTGAACAAAAAGAAATTCTAATCAACCAAGCTATCAATGAAGCAAGTGACAACATGCCTGAAGATAAGAAAAAGATGATAGCTGAAAAAAAGGTTGAAGGAAGACTAAAAAAATGGTTCTCAGAAGTATGCCTATTAGATCAAGCTTTTATTAAAAATCCTGACCAAACAATTGAACAACTTCTAAGAGATACAGCAAATGAAGTTGGTGAAAACATCAAAATTAGAAGATTTTCTAGATTTGAAGTTGGCGAAGGTATAGAGAAAAAAGAAGAAGATTTTGCTTCTGAAGTAGCAAGCCAAATGAACGCATAATAAGTAAGTTAAAAGGTCTTAACAAGTTTATAAACTTGTTAAGGCTCTTTTTTTATTCTTATAAACAGTGCATATTATTAGAAATTATTAATCAAGATACTTAGGTTTATTTTATCATAATAACATAATAAGACATTAACAAATTAGTTGATAAATTTATCAAACTAATGTATCATACAATTAGTTAATTTACCACGATAATGTATATAAGGAGTTATTATGAAAAATGAAAAGAAAGTAAGATTACCCAATCTTTTAGAATCATTCATACCTATCCTAACTATGGTATTTTTAATGATTTATGTTTTTGTTTTTGCTATAGATGGTGAGGAAAATATATATGATGCAGCCCACCTGCCGCTCATTTGTGGAATAATGGCCTCATGTATAATAGGCCTTATTTGTGGCAGAAGTTTTAGGGATATGTTGGGCGGAATGATTGAGCGAATAAGTACAACACTAGATGCTATATTAATCCTTTTAACCGTAGGGCTATTGATTTCGTCATTCATGATCTCGGGAACAATACCTGCTCTTATCTATTATGGTCTAGATTTTTTAAGCCCTAAGTTATTTTTGCCTATCGGATGTATTATAACAGCATTAGTAAGTCTAGCGTGTGGATCTTCTTGGACAGCTACAGCAACCATAGGTATAGCATTCATGACAATAGGTCAAGGTCTTGGAATTAGTCCAGCAATTACTGCAGGTATGGTAATTTCAGGAGCCTACATAGGAGATAAATTTTCTCCCTTATCAGATACTACTAACCTTGCTGCAGGTGTGGCCAAAACGGGACTTTTTGATCACGTAACTGCTATGATTTCTACAACTGGACCAGTATTTTTAGTATCTCTTATCCTTTATAGTCTGATAGGTCTTAGAGCAGATGTAGTTAATTATGATCCAAATATTGCTGAAGGTATTAAAGAGGCACTGGCTAGTAACTTTAACTTAAACCCTTTAGTTCTTTTGCCAATACTTTTAATAGTATTTATTTGTATACTGAGAATTGAAGGCCTAGCAGGAGTTATGATATCTGTAATAGTAGGGTTAGTATTTTCTATGATTTTTCAAAAACAAAGAAGTCTCGCTGAAATTTTTTCTATTCTACACTATGGACCTGACATAGCAACTGGCAATGATTATGTTGATAAGGCTTTAGCTAAAGGAGGAATGGATAATCAGATGTGGACAGTTAACCTTATTTTGCTAGCTGTTTCATTCGGTGGATCCTTAGAAAAAGCAGGAATCATTGAAAGATTATTTGCACACCTTAAAGAAAGAATTAATACTGTTGGAGGACTTGTTGGATTAACAATGCTTACTTCTATCTTTTGTGACGCAACCATGTGTGATCAATTTCTAGGAATAGGTGTTCCAGCACCCTTATACGAAGATAAGTATGATGAACTTGGTTTATCAAGGAATATGCTTTCAAGAACACTCGAAGACGCAGGTACCTTATGGGCAGTTATGTTTCCTTGGACAGCATGTGGCGCTTATCAAATGAAGACATTAGGTGTAAGCCCAATAAACTTCTTCCCATTTGCATTTGTAAACTTACTAAATCCTATTTTTGCACTAGTTACTGCTTGTTTAAAAAGAAATATATTTTGGGCTGATGGGTCTTATACAAGTCTCCTTGGTAAGACAAAAATGAAAAAAATAGCTAAAGCCCCAGAAGAAGTTAGGGAGTTTGCTACTAAACAGTTAATAAAACTAAGAGCGGAAGGAAAAGTACCTAAAATAAATTAAAAGTTATCCATAATCTATATATAAAAGAATATTTACTAGGGGCTGTTGCAAATTGTGAATAATTATCGTCCCATCATAACGGGGTTCTCTCTTAAAGTTTGCTTCTTTGGGCCGGCAGGATTCTTTTAGCCTACCTACTCTAGGAGGTGAAACTTCACGAGAAAAAAGCCTGTGGGCTCATTGATCCCTCTGATGATATTGGGACGATTTATTCACTCTGCAACAGCCCCTTAAGCTTTATTTTAAAAGATATAAATTTATAGTATAGTTATTATGTAGGAAATAAAAGACTAATCACAAATTAATGTATAAAAAAAGGAGTATATTAAATGAAAAACAATCCAACTGAATTAATAGGAAAAACTCCACTTTTAAAGCTAAACTCACTAAAAAAAGAGGGTAGAGCAGATATTTATGTAAAAGTAGAAAAAAATAATCTTGCTGGTTCTATTAAAGATAGAATTGCTCTATATATGATAGAAGAAGCTGAAAAGTCTGGAAAATTAAAAAAAGGTGGAACTATAGTAGAGCCTACTAGTGGAAATACTGGAGTTGCTTTAGCAGCCCTTGCAGCAGCCAAGGGATATAACCTAATCCTAACTATGCCAGCATCTATGAGTATAGAAAGAGCTAAGCTTGCCATGGCTTATGGAGCTAAGGTTATAAGAACAACAGAAGGAGCTTTACAAGGTGCGGTTGATAAGGCTAAGGAACTTGCAGAAGAAAATGGCTATTTCTTACCAGACCAATTTTCAAATCCTGCTAATATTAAAGCTCACTATGAAACAACAGGTCCAGAAATTTTAGCTGAAATAACACCAGATGCTTTTATAGCGGGTGTCGGTACTGGTGGCACAGTCTCAGGTGTAGGTAAAAAATTAAAAGAAAATAATAAAG
>CAMEGY010000081.1 GCA_945916625.1 uncultured Anaerococcus sp. | reverse complement strand
AGAACTCTTTATAGTACAAAGCTAGAAAACGGACCATGGATTGCGACAGCAAGACAAGCATCCGTTCACCATACAATGGGCGGTGTTAGAATCGATACTGGAGCAAGAGTCCTCGATAAGGACGGTAAGGTAATACCAGGCCTATACGCCGGCGGAGAAATCACAGGCGGAATCCACGGAGCCAACCGCCTTGGAGGAAACGCAGTAGTAGATACAGTAGTATTTGGTAAACTATCTGCAGATACTCTTCTAGAAGACCTTGAAAATAAGTAAATAAAGATAAGAAAAGCTCAGAGCCAAAAAGGTTCTGAGTTTTTGTTTTAAATCCACACCCAACCGTCATTCTTGAAGCTCTAACCACATTTTGAGAAAATCCCGTCAGCGTAAAAATACTAAATGTATGCTAAGAAAATTGCCTTAGCACCATAGAGCGTGTAGAGGCAGATTACAAATATGAGGAAGAATCTTACAAACAAGGCTTTCTAGTTTTAGTAATACAAAAAAGTTTCTAAAAAAATAAAGGCCAGAACCAATCGGTCTGAGCCTTTATATTTCAATATTTTTTTGATTTTTATTTTGAAATCAATGTTTTATAGCGTTCAAATCCAGGAATAAAATCAAATCCTAATTATTTTAAAATCCTAATCCAAATTCTTATAAACTTCTTCCCCATCAAGGTAGGTCGCCTTTAAGTTTAGATCATAATCTAGGACTATGAAATCTGCCTGGTAGCCTTCTCTTAATTTGCCACAAACATCGTCTATACCTACAGATTTAGCAGGGATTAGGCTTGCCATTTGTATAGCTTCGAAGATGTCAGCTATTTCCCAATCTACTACGTTTTTAACACCATCTTTTAGTTTGAGTATCGATCCTGCAAGTGATCCGCTGTCCTTAAGCCTTGCTGTTCCATTTTCAACTTTTACAGGAAAATCTCCCAGCTTATAGTCCCCATCGGCCATGCCGCCTGCGCTCATGCAGTCAGTAATTAGGGCAATTTTATCTCTGCCCTTGATATTCATAAGGATATTGGCAGAGTTTGGGTTTACGTGGTGGCCATCGCAAATTAGTTCTGAAATAGCATCTGTAGACATGGCAGCTCCTACCATACCTGGTTCTCTGTGGTGGAGACCGCTCATGCCGTTGTAGGTGTGGACGAAAATATTTGCACCAGCATCTACTGCGGATACAGCCTCATCAAAGCTTGCATCTGAGTGGCCAAGGGCAACCCTTACACCCATGGCGTTGGCTTTTTTGATAAAATCTATTGCCCCTTCCCTTTCAGGAGCTATGGCAATTTTATTTACAAGGCCATCAGAAATCTCTACCCACTCTTTTAGGTAATCTATTTTTGGCTCTGACATGTAGTCTGGATTTTGGGCCCCCTTGTATTTTTCTGTGAAAAATGGTCCTTCTAGGAAAATCCCCCTGACCTTGGCCCCTTCCACATCCTTGTATTCTTCGGCAACTCTTTTTAAGGCAGCATCCGTCTTTTCTTTCGAATCTGTAAGGGTTGTTGGCAAAAAGCTTGTAACCCCACACTCCAAAAGACCCTTAGAAATCACATTAAGAGCCCCTTCTTCAGCATTCATTATATCTTTGCCATGATAGCCGTGGATGTGAGTGTCTACAAGGCCAGGAGCTACAATCTCTCCCAAATATTCATATTCTCCTGGTTCATTTTTGGAAAAACCAACTATGACCCCATCTTCCACTTCCATAAAGTAATCTTCAAGCGCTTTATCTTCTAAAATAAAATAATCTGCCTTGTAAAACATAAACTCTCCCTATTTTAAATATTAGTGTAGTCTGTTTCTAAGGCTCAAATTCTCGCCTTTATAACCATCAAGTCGCTATCTTCTATAGCTGTAAGAGCGTGCATTTCTTCTGGCTTCATCACAATTATATCTCCTGGAACAATAATTTCACTTCCGTTTTCACCGCTAAAGTCAACCTTGCCCTTATAAATTACAACCACAGCATCCTTATCTGACTTGTGGGAAGGAATTTCTTCTCCCTTCTTAATTTGTAAATGGGTAACTTGTAGATTTTCCTCATCTACTAAATGTTCAAATTTACCTTCTAAAATATTTGCACTTATTTTTTTCATTATATGTTCCTTTCATTTTATTAAACCGAATTTATTGATTATCTTAAAGAATATCTCCAACAACTTCTCTTAATTTTGGTAAAACCTCTTCTTTAAAAAAGGAGTTTTTTGCCTGCCACCTATTATTCAAAGGACTTGGGTGGACAAGAGGGAAATATTCTGGCAGAAATTCCTGGTAGGATTTTACAGTCTCTGTAAGATTTTTCTTAAATTTATCCCCTATATAAAACTTTTGGGCGTAAGTTCCAATTAGGATGGTAAGTTTAATATTTTTAAGCTCTTCTAACAAAAGCGGATGGTACTCTTCTGCTATAAACCTCCTTGGTGCCTTATCTCCAGACTTCCCCTTACCAGGAAAATAAAAATCCATAGGAAGAATCGAAAAGTCTTTGCCATGGAGGTCCTCTCCTGTTATACCTAGCCAATCTACTAGGTTTTCACCACTCTTATCATTAAACAAAATCCCAGTTTCTTCCACCTTTTTCCCCGGAGCTTGGCCTATGATTAAAATCTTAGATTTTGGATTAAGCTGAAAAATCGGACCAATCCCCCTACCTGTGTAGGTTTTATTTCTAGAATCTTTCCTCAATTTCTCAATAACTAAACTTTCTTCCATAAGGCTTCCAATCTTTTATTTATGCAAAAATCGATTTGCTGGCTAAAAAATAAAGACACTGTCAAAGTATTTATTAGGCTTTAGATCCACTAATAAATACTTACCCCTTTTGCCTAAAAAATAATACCAGTTTTATGGATTTTCATATCTTTTATCCTAATCTGCAACTAGTTTCACTTGACCAAGAAAAAAGCCCTGGATTTCCAGAGCTTTTGGGGTTTTATGCTTCTTCTATTTTATCAAATATAGAATAGGCTGTTTCTTTTAGTACCTCATTTAGGCTTGTTATGTTGTCCTTGCCTGTTTCATCTAACCATTTTGCAGCCTCTTCTTGGTCTTTGCCGAAGATGTCTACTGAGTCTATCCAGGTTGCTCTTCCGCATAGGACTCCGTTGAATTTGGCTCCACTTTCTTTGGCGATTCTTAGCATGTCTTGGAAAAGTTCTGCGCTGATTCCGCCTGATAGGTAGATGTATGGTAGGTCTGTGGCGTCTGATTGGTCTTTGAAGTATTTAAGGGCTTCTTCTTTGCTGTATAGACTTTCTTTTTGGCCAAAACCTTCTAGGTGGTTCATATCTACTGGTGTTTCTAGTTTTAGGACATCTACTAGATATCTTGGGTCTGAGAATTCTCTTGTAGCTTCGATTACCTTTCTTGGTCTTATTTTTGCATATTCTGGTGTTTTTTCACTTTCCATTTTTGCATCATAGGTTAGGATTTCTAGGAAGTATGGAAGGCCTAGGGCCTCGCATTCGTAGCCTACCCTTTCTACCCAAGCTTTTTTCTTTTCGTTGGTTTCTTCTCTATCGTCTACATCGTAATAGAGTAGGACTTTGATGCCGTCAGCTCCTTTTTCTTTTAATCTAAGGCCAGATTCTAATTCGATTAGTCTTGGAAGTCTTTCTTCGTCATATTCATCATAACCTGTTTGCTCGTAAGATAGGATAAGTCCTGCATTTTTGTCTGTTGCTTCTATTCCTGTGAGTCCGTAGATTGGGTCTAGTAGGATTGATGAAGCATATGGGGTTAGCTTTTCTGCTACTAGTCTTTTAAATTCTGATATTCCTTCTACATTGTTTAGGTCAGGATTTGCTTTGCCCATCATTTTTTCCATGGAACCTCTTTGGTCTATGGCTAGGGCTGCTATCACACCGTCTTCATTTGATAGTCTTTTCAGATTTTCGTATTTTGCTTTTGATACTTTCATTATTATATTTCCTCCACTAGGATCTGTTCGTAGTATTTGTCAAACTTTTCTATTTCTATATGGGCGATTTCTTCTGTTAGGACGTTTAAAAGTCCACAGGTCATCGATGTTTTAATTACCTCTTCAGGACTTTTTCCTTGAGCTATAGCAAAAATTGCGCCTGCAAGGGATGAATCTCCGCTTCCAACTGGATTTATTGCCTTAACTTCTGGCACGGTTGCCTTAAAGACCCTATCTCCTGCCTTGGCTACTGCTCCATCTCTGCCTAAAGATACAATTACATATTCTATATCTTTTAGAGGGGCTTTTTTTAGGGCTTCTTTGATATTATCTTTGGTGATATCTTCACCTAATAAGTCTGCAACTTCTGTTTCGTTAGGTTTGATTAAATCCGGCTTGATTTCTGCATTTACTACGTCTTTCAAAGTCTGTCCTGATGTGTCAACTGCAACAAACTTATCGTGACTTTTTCCATAGGCGATTATTTCTTTATAAAAACTTGAATCAAGACCTTTTGTCAAGGACCCTGACATTGAAATTACCGAACATCCTGCGCTAATTTGATCAAGTTTATTTATAAATTCTTCCCTTTCGGCCTGGCTAATAGTTGGACCTGCTTCTAGGATTTCTGTTTGCCTTCCTTCATGAAGGAAGGCAAGGCAATTTCTTGTCGGCTCTTTTATCTTTACAAATCTTGCTTCTTGGTCTCTTTCTTTTAGACCTTCTTCGATAAATTCACCAAGCTTACCCCCTACAAATCCAGAATGCACAACACCTTCGCCAAGTTCATGTAGGACATAGCCAACATGGATTCCCTTGCCTCCAGCGTGCTTTATGACCCTGTCAGTCCTTGTGACTCCGTCAATACTTAGTGAATCAAGCTGGTAAGACATATCCACAGAAGGATTTGCTGTTATGGTTAAAATCATCGTTTCTCCTTTGATTTCTAATAACTTTTGTATTTTCTATTTGATTAGTTCTGTATATTTTTCTATATCTTCAATTTGCTTATCTGTAATTTTAGAATCAGTAATAAACCTTGCATCTTCTAGATTATAAAAATGATACAGGTCTTCGTAACCAAGCTTTGTAGAGTCTGCCACAAGATACCTGTCAAAAGAATTATTGAGAATCTCTTTTTGCAATATTCCTTCTTCAGGGCTATAGGTATAGGCCTTGCCGTTATTTACACCATTTACACCTATAAAGGCCTGGTTGAATCTCATTTTTGAAACAAGGTCTAGGCTTAGTGCGCCCACGAAGGCGCCTGTTACCTTTCTAAATTCTCCACCGATTAGCTT
>CAMEGY010000080.1 GCA_945916625.1 uncultured Anaerococcus sp. | reverse complement strand
AGAATTTGCTCCCATATAGACTATACTCATGGCTAGGGCCACTACGAATTTATCCCTATCTCCATCTATTTCAGTAATAAAGCTTGGTGTATCGTGAGTATATAGGAAGTTCATCATCACCCTGTTTACCGCATCCCTATTTCTCATAAGAACCATATTTTGATTTTGGCTTGCTTTTTTAGCAGAAATATCCCCCTTGAGATAATCAAGAGCGGTATTTGTAAAGGTGTAGTTCATTACTGAGTCAAACTCATCTCCCCTAAGAAAACTTTCAGCATTGTGCCAATTTTCACCTATTATGACACACTCTTTCTTGCTAGCCTTTATTTCTTTCCTAAATCTCTTCCAAAAATCGTGGCTTACTTCATCAGAAACATCAAGCCTCCATTCGTCTATATCAAATTCTTCTATCTAATATTTGCCGATTTTGATCAAATAGTCTTGGACTTTTTCTTTGAAATATCAAGCTTTGGCATGTTATAAACGTAGGCGAAAGTCACGTAGTTATTTTTTCTATATCTACCACATCTCCATCTATAAAAAACCAGTCATAAAATTCTGATTCGTATCCTTTTTCTCTCACATCCAAATGTAAAACTCCTGCTTTATTCATAATCTCTCCCTATTTTAATAATATTGTTACTTAAGTTTAAATTATACTATATTTTAGGCAAAAAAATATCAGAAGACTTAGCTCCTGATATTTTAATTTTTTATTTTATCCTAAGATATCTTCTGGCTTTTTCTTGATTGTACCAAAGATTAGACCACCGATAATTGCGCCAATTACTACCGCTCCTACAAATAAGAGGGCTTGATTTAAACTTCCCATAGCTGGTAGGATAAAGATTCCTCCGTGTGGGGCTGGTGCGCTTACTCCAAAGTAGCCTACAATCGCTCCTGCAATAGCAGATCCTACTACGCATGATGGAAGTACTGTTTGTGGCTCAGCTGCCGCAAATGGGATTGCCCCTTCTGTTATGAATGATGCACCTAGGATATAGTTTGTAATTGTTGTTTTCTTTTGTTCTTCGTTAAATTTGTTTTTGAAAAATGTTGTTGCTATGGCAATTGCAATTGGTGGTACCATGCCGCCTACCATTACTGCTGCCATAAAGGTTCCAATTCCAGTATCTGTGAAAGCTCCGATTGCAAAAGCATAGGCTGCCTTATTTACTGGACCGCCCATATCGATAGCCATCATGGCTGCAAGTAAGGCTCCAAGTAGGACCATATTTGTGCCAGATAGGCTCATTAGCCAGTTATTTATAAAGCTATTTACTCCTGTAAATATTGGGTCAACCACAAAGAACATGATTGCTCCCACAATTAAAAGTCCTAATACAGGATAAATTAGCATTGGTTTAAGACCTTCAATAGATTTTGGCAGCTTTCTTGTAACTTTTTTGATAAAGTTTACAACGAAACCAGCCACAAAACCACCAATCAAACCACCAATAAAGCCTGCTCCACGGCTTGCCATAAGGCCTGCAACCATACCAGGCATAAGCCCTGGCCTGTCAGCTATAGAGTATGAAATATATCCTGCAAGTATTGGGATTAAAAAGCTAAAAGCATCTCCCCCAAGTCCGTTTAAGAAGCTAAATACTGTGGATTCATCTCCCATAAATCTTTCAAATAGGAAGGAGATTGCAAGTAGGATACCGCCACCGATTACAAATGGAAGCATGTGGCTAATACCATTCATCAAGTCTCCATAGATTTTTTGTCCGATTGATTGCTTTTCTTCGTTATAGGTGTGATCCCCTCCGCCTTCTTCGTGGTAGATATTTGCTTCGCCTTTGATTGCCCTATCTATAAGCTCATCAGCCTTCCTTATACCATCAGAAACTGGTCTTTGGATTAGCTTTTTGCCATTAAATCTTGCTGTTTCAACCTTTTTGTCAGCAGTAATTATAATGGCATCAGCTTTTTCAATTTCAGCTTGGCTAAGTCTGTTTTTGATCCCGTCTGATCCGTTGGTTTCAACCTTGATCTTAACTCCCCTTGCCTTAGCAGCTTTTTCTAAAGCTTCTTGGGCCATGTAGGTGTGGGCTATACCATTAGGACAAGCTGTAACTGCAAGTAAGTTTATATCTGATTTTGCTTCTGATTTTTCTTCTTGTTTTGTATCTGCTTTTGGTTTTTCTGTGTATCTTTCAATTACAGAATATAGGTCATCTTCTTTTTCGATTTTCTTTAAATCGTCAATAAAACCATCTCTCATTATCATCTTTGAAAGCTCTGCAAGGGTTGCAACGTGGAGGTTATTTTCTCCATCTGGAGCTGCTATTGCAAAGAAGATCTCTGTTGGCATCCCATCTAGGGCATCATAGTCAAGTCCAGATTTTTTCCTAGCAAATAATACTGCAGGTTCAATTACAGTTTCATTCTTGCTATGAGGGATTGCAACTGACTCCCCTAGGGCTGTAGATCCTTGGGCTTCCCTTGCCCTTAGGCCCGCAGCAAAATCATCTGCACTTTTTACAAAACCTTTTTCATAAAACTTATCTGCAATTTCAGTAATCGCTTCTTCCTTACTATTTGCCTTAAGGTCTAAGACAATCAGTTCTTTTTTCAGTAAATCTCTAATTTCCAATTTTTTCCACCTCTACTTTATTTAATATTTGATTTATCATCTCCCTACTTGCAATATCTGGGCTGAAGGCTGTTGCAGAACCACAAGCTGCGGCAAGTTTGTAGGCATCAATTTTTTCAAAAGCATTTACAATCCCGTAGACAAAACCGCCCACCATAGAATCACCTGCTCCAACAGAATTTACAAGCTTTCCATCAATCGATTTTGCCCTAAAAACGTACTTTTCATCTACAAAAACAGATCCTTTTGCACCTAGGGATACAATAACATTTTGTGCACCTAGGTCATTTAATTTCCTTGCATATTCTATAAGATTATCTTCATTTATTTCAGTTTCAAAGATATGCCCAAGCTCTTTTTCATTAGGCTTTACAAGGAGTGGTTTATAGGCTAGATAATCTAAAAGTCTCTTATCGGCAATGTCGATTGTAAACTTGGCTCCAGTTTTTTCTATAACTTTTTTATAAAAATCAGAATCTAGCGAATATGGCAAGGATCCTGAAATAACGATGATGTCATCCTTCTTAATATCTCTTAGACTATCAAAAAACATCTCTACTTCTTCTTTAGTAATCTCCGGCCCTTTGGCATTGATTTCTGTTTCCTTATCGTATTTGAGTTTGACATTAATCCTTGAATTTTCCTTAATTCTTACAAAATTTTCATCAAGGCCCAAGTCTTTTATAGAATTTGCTATATATTCACCTATAAAGCCTCCAACAAAACCAAGGTTAACTGACTTTTGACCTAGATTTTTGAGGATTTTACTTGCCATAATCCCCTTTCCACCAGGGTATTTTTCGTCATCTGTGGCCCTGATTGTGCCCCCATCTTCGAATTTATCAAATCTTAAGATGTAGTCAATGGCAGGATTGGTTGTAATTGTATAAATCATTCTTCCTCCGTAATAAGTTTTATCTCATCTCTTGTGGCTATAGTCTGAAAATATTTGACATTCTCCTTAGACCTATCTGCTAAAATATAGGCTCTGGTTGAGTTTTCTATAGCCTTTGACTTAACTACAGCCTCATTAGGATCAGCCGTATAATAGGCTTTTGCATCAAAACCATTTGCCCCGATAAAGGCTAGGTCAAAATTATATTTTGATATGGATTCTAAAGTTCTTATACCTGTAGTAACCTTAGTAGATGGCTTTATTTCACCTTCTAAAAGCACAGCTTTGATATTTTTTTTGATCAAATCATCCACATGCATAAGGCCGTTAGTGACAATTGTGATATCCCTGCTATTATTAAGAAATTTAATCACTTCATGGCAGGTAGAACCAGCATCGAGGTAGATAAACTTAGCATCCTTTATAAGGCCACAAGCTTTTTTCCCTATTATTGATTTTTCCTTAAGCTGTCTTTTTTGATTATCAGTGAAATTGATTTCACTTGCAGCAATATTATTTAAAACAGCCCCTCCGTGGACTCTCGTAATCTTACCCATTTCTTGAAGATAGGATAAGTCTCGCCTCAAGGTTGATTCACTGACTTTAAGCTTGTCTGTCAGGATTTTATTTGATACTGCCTCTTCTTTTTCGAGTGTATCTAAAATAATTTCGAGTCTTTTTTCTAGTATCATGTTAATATTATAACGTCAATTTCGTTCAAAGTCAATCAAAACCTTTCAAAATCTATCATAATGAATTTTTATTGACTATTAACTCCTTAAAGATTATAATCATGTAAAGTAATTGATATAAATATTAAATATAGAAGGAGATATGATGAGAGAACTAGAAGAGAGAATTCTCAAAGATGGTATTGTTATTGGACCTAATATTTTGAAGGTTGACTCTTTCTTAAACCAACAAATAGACTCTAAATTGATACATAAAATGGGAATAGAGTTTGCAAACTATTTTAGAGATAAAAAAATAGACAAGGTCCTAACTGTTGAATCTTCTGGTATAGCGCCAGCCCTTGCTACAGCCCTAGAGCTTGAGGTTGACTGTGTATTTGCCAGAAAAAAGCAATCACTTACAACTGGTGAAAATTATTACCACTCAAGTGTATATTCATTTACCAAACAAGTTACAAACGAGCTAATCGTTTCAAAAGACTTCCTCAAAGAAGGTGAAAACATTCTAATGATCGATGACTTTTTGGCCAACGGCCAAGCTGCCAAGGGCATGATTGCAATCGTAAGACAAGCAGGGGCAAATCCAGCAGGTCTTGGTATTGTAATTGAGAAATCTTTTAGCGAAGGTAGACAACTCATAGAAGAAATGGATATTGATATCTACTCACTTGCAAGAATTTCCAAATTAGAAGATGGAGAAATCACTTTTGTAGAAGAATAAAAATAAACTGCCAGGATAATTGATCTTAACATCATTACCTGGCAGTTTTTCTTTTCAAACATTTTTTTGATTAGAGTCCCTCATAGACTATTTAATATGATATATTAAAGTTGCCTAACACTTATTTTTATTAGGTGGAGGGAGGTGAGCCTTAGATGACTCGCATTTTTTGGGAAAATTTCTATTTCCCCTTGTTTGTAGGGTTAATTTTACTTTTTGTAAAAAAGTATTTAGACATCTACAACAAGTAAATCAAAAAGACACTAGTTCGTACCTAGTGTCTTTTTTTGGTGAGTACTAATTGACTCGCATACTCAGCTTTGTAAG
>CAMEGY010000079.1 GCA_945916625.1 uncultured Anaerococcus sp. | reverse complement strand
TTCAACAATCTATACTTCGTGCTTCGCACTCGTATATATTGTGAAGACCTATCCCAATTTTGTGGAACAAAATTGTTGGAAGGTCTGATACTTTAGTATGAAGACCATAAAAATTTTACTAGTTGAAGCCCTATCCCCGTTTCTGTCAAGAAACGGCTGGAAGGACTGACACTTTAGCGAAAATTTTTATTACCATTATGGAGATAAGTATGAAAAAGAAATTATTAATTACAAGCCTAATTATTTCGGCTACCCTTGGCATAAGTACAAGTTTTGCAGCAGAAGAGATAGTTTATTACGATGATACAAATCTCGATGCTATTTTTGATAAATACCCAGAATATAAGAAAACTACTGGAAAATCAAATGAAGTTATAGCAGAAAAGCAAATAGGAGACTCTCCTTCGACAGAAAATGAAGGGCAAAAAGAAGAGATTTATCATTACAACAAGGACGGGACTCTCGCCAAGGGCCTTACAGATTTTGGCGATGTTCGCAGGTATTTTGACAAAGAAACCGGCCAGATGATCAAAAACAAGACCTATACAAATGAAAACATCCATGTTGATGAAAATGGAGAAGCACATTTCATAGGCTGGGACTATTTTAACGGCAAACTTGGCTACTATGACCCAAAAACAGGCTATGCTAAGGGCCTTAAACAGATTGGAAACATCACCTATGGCTTCAATCAAGATGGAGCAATTTTTAGGAAGCAAAACAGGATTTTCAATGGGAAAAATTATTATTTCAATAATTATGGAGAAGCTATAGTCACAAATGGGTCTTACGCAAAGGGCTGGGTTGGTGATAGGTACTATTATCAAGATGGCAAACCAGCAGAGGGGCTTGCTACAATAAACGGCAAAAAATACGCCTTCCACGAAAGAAGTCTAAGGCTTCTTCGAAATACAAACAAGGTTTTTGGCCACAAGATGTATGCTATAAATGGCAAGGGAGAAGCAATATTTAAATACAATGTCGCCCATAGCCAACTAAGACGTGGTACAGAAGGCAAATTTAAGCCTGGATTTTCTCAAAATCTTATGAGAAAGACACCTTACTTTAGTCAAAACGACCCACGATGGAAATATACTGCCTATTCTTCTTCAACAATTGGAAAACTTGGATGTGGACCAACAGCCATGGCCATGGTTTTAAACCGAAAGCTAAACACAAACGATATTTATCCGACAAACACCATGGCAGT
Organism: uncultured Anaerococcus sp.; assembly: GCA_945916625.1. The sequence continues at coordinate 4,065 of CAMEGY010000079.1, read as the reverse complement.
TGCTCGTGACTATGCGTCTTGGGACGGTACAGACTGGCAATACTTTATAGAGGGAGTAGAAGCCTATGGCCTAAAATCCTATGACGTACCTGTTCAAAAAGATGCTTTTACACAAGCACTAAGGACAAATCCGATTGTCGTAAGGGTTGGGGCTGGTTCTTTTATAAATGCTGGCCACTACATGGTTGTGGATTCCTACAAAAATGGGTCTTTTGTAATAAATGACCCCTTCAATTATAGAAAAAACACCTTGGATAATATTTCTTGGAAGAGACTAAGGAGCGAAGTGACCGTAGCCTGGGAAATAAAATAAGGAGATGAAAATGAGATACTTAAAAATTATAGTAATTACCCTGATTATAACAATAATAATGGAATTTGTGACAAGAAACCTTATAGAAAAATACGGAAAAGACAAAACCATCTCAATAATAAAGACTATGGCTGTAGTTGCTATAGCAATGTTTCTTAAAGAAATAATATAAATAAAGGCAGGCTAATTTCAGCCTGCGGATTTAATTAATTCCTAAAATTAAGTAGGAAAGGTATTTGTTTTTGATTTTAAAAACAGCCTCGGCCAGGATGTAGGATGATAGAATGGCAATTATTGAAATTCCTAGCCTATCGATATTAGTATTTGTCTTTAGAATTATAAAAATACTAGGATAAATAAAGATAAGTGCAAAGGCAATATAGTCTACAAATCCCATAGTTGACTCGTTTGAGATGGTCTTTAGACTAACATAGGCAAGGGGAAAGATAGTAAATAAAAAGTCATAGTCAATCTTTATATAGGTGTTTTTTAGATAAACTTCTCCCGCCAATAAGAAAATCGCCAGAGCTAAAAGCAGTGGATTAAGCCTTGCGGCAGATCTTACCCTTAGGGCCATTACATAGAAACTAAAATAGAGGAAAAAATCCTCAAAATCATTTAGAATTCCAAACCTATTTGTAAAGGAGATGGCAAGGTAAAGTAAAAATGAAATCCCTCCTATGACTGATGTTGTAAGACTTCCCAGAATCCTATTCAGGATAAATTCTATGATGAAAAATGCGGCAAGGATTACAATAATTCTATAAAGGCTAGTTATTATAGTCAATAAATCTGTCGGAAGTTTTGAAGAAAATCCTCCATTTACAACTAGGGCCATCAAAATACTGTGAAAAACTAGTGGGACAAGAATTAAGCCGACCTTTTTACTTTCCATATAGGAGATTTTGAAGGCAAGATAGGCTATTATAAAGGAAGTTAGAGATTTTTCTATTAAATTTTGATTAAAGAAACTATATTTTGCAAGATAAGCCTTAAAAAGCAAACCTATCAGGGCAAGGATTGTAAGGATTTCTGCAAAATTATTTTTTATATACTTCATACAATTATCATATCATAAAATTCACGAAATGGTATAATATTTAAAAGGATGTAATTATGGCAAGACGACAAAGAAACCAAACTAGAGAATATAGAAATCCAAAAACTAGGGAAAGACAAAGAAGAACTAGGGAGAAAAGACGCAGAAGAAAGACTTTTGGACCTTATATTTTAATCTTTATTCTTCTTTCCGCTGCCATATTTTTTGGCGTAAGGAGTCTTTCTCACAGTGTAGATAGGACTGTGGACAGGATAGAAAAGTCTATAAAGACTGACGATGTGGCCTTTATGGAAGACAATATGGACAGGCTCGATGTTATTTTTGAAGTACTTAAAAAATCTTATTCCGAAGATACGAAAAAACAAGATGAATTTATCAGAAACAACTTCAAAAACCTTGATATAGAAGTTTTAAATAAGCCTGATATAGAGGGAGGTGTTGAAGTGACCCTTAATATTTCTAATATTAATTATGTGGAGTCTTTTAATGCGGTTAAAAATCTCGAAGAAGAAAACCAGCACGAAGCCTATATGAAAGAGCTTTCAAAGGATGGGGCTGATATAAAAAGTACAGATGCTAAAATCTTTCTTAAGAAAAAACTTTTTGGCTACGAAATTTATGAATCAAGAGAATTTATAAATGGAATTATAGGCGGAGCCTTGGATCTTGTAAAATGAGAGAGAATAATTCTATAGCAGAAACAAAAAGGATAGCTCGTGATATAAATCCTGTCCTAATTACGGTTATCCTTTCAGTTCTGGTAATAATTCCCCAATACCTACTCGGTTTTTTAACAAGCCTTGCCAGGAAGTCAGACCTTATGGAAGGATTTGTATCCTTTATTGAAAACAATGACTTGTTCTTCCTTCTAATAGTCTACAACACAGCCCTTACCCTGATCTTAGCCTACATATTTGCAAAAAAAATCCTAAAAAGAACCGACCTTTCCCTAGGCCTTGTAGATGATAATAAATTAAAATCCTACACAAAGGGGATTTTGTTAGGCTTTAGCCTATTAACGATAATTATTTTGATATTAAAATTTACAGGCTTTGCACAAATAGATAAAAATCCTAAAGGTTTTGATTTAAAATTATTTCTAATCTTCGTTCCAGCTTGGATGATCCAAGGCTTTGAAGAAGAATTTCTACTAAGAGGGATTCTAATGAATCAAATGGCAGCAAGAAGCAAAATCATATTAGGAATAATTGCAAATTCAATAATTTTTTCGGTATTTCACTTAGGAAATGCTGGCTTTAACTTAATGGCATCAGTCAATATTTTTTTGATAGGCCTGGTATTTTCCCTAATATTTTACCTAACAGATTCAATCTACATTGTTGCAGCCTTCCATTCAATTTGGAATATGGCCATGGCCAACATATACGGAATCACAGTTTCAGGCAACAGCCCAACCGAAGTCACACTTTTAAATACCATTCCAAGGGGAGCTGAAATAATGACAGGCGGAAGCTTTGGGCTTGAAGCAAGTATAATTACTAGCCTAGTCTTAGGGGTAGTTTTGATATATTTGATTATAAAAATAAAGAAGAAAGATTTGGTGATTTAAACTAGGTCTTTTTTTATTGGAAAATACGAATTTAGGGTATCAATACAATATGATTTATAATTATTTTACAAAACTGTTAGGGCATAAAGAGGAGAAAAAGATGTATGAACTTAAGAAGGTGTCTATCCCGTCGGGTGAGACAATCGCCTATAGAGAGGTTGGTAGTGGCGATTTAACAATCTTACTTATCCATGGTAATCAGTCGTCTTCTATAATTTATCATAATTTTATGAAAAGATATGAGGATAAGGCAAAGGTTTATGCTCTAGATTTACCTGGTTTTGGTGAATCTTCTTATAATAATAAGCATACGAAAATCGATGATTGGGCAAAAGATGTAAATGACTTTATGGAAGTTATCGGTATTAATAGGGCAATTGTAGTGGGTCACTCTGCAGGAGGTGGAGTAGGCCTTAAGCTAGCGGCAGATTTTCCTGATAAGCTAAGTCATCTAATCCCTGTGGGGTCTGTAGGTGTGAAAGGCTTTCTTTTGCCAAAACTTGACCGTTTCCTAAGACCAATACCAGATGAATATGTCTATTCTTACGAAGATGTGGCAAATCATCCATCAATCAAACTTGTTGAAAAACTCATCAAGGGCAAGGCTAAGCTTAGCACAAGAAATATGTGGAAGCAAAGTCTCTATCACATAAAGTCTCCAGAAAGGTCCATGTATGAAATCTACATCGATGAATTTTTCAAGGAGAGGTGTTTTACAGATATAAGCGTGGCCCTTTGCCAATTTAATATCACAGATGAAGTGACCTACAAAAAAGGAGATGGGTCAATTAAAAACATTACAGCACCTGTAACTTACTTTCATGGGAAAAAGGATTTGGTAGTCCCATTTGCTATAGCAGAAGATTCTATCAAATACTTCCCTAATGGAGCAGACCTAATTGGCTTAAATCAAGCTGGTCACATGGTATTTAACGATTCTCCTAATGAGTTTTACTCTCATGTAGATAGGATAATAGCCCAATATATTTAAAAATGGAAGATATAAATGGCAAATTTTAAAGAAATTTATGGTAAAAAAAGAAAAAGACGGGAAAGCTAAAAAAGTATGTAAATTTGCAGGACTAAATAAATTCTTAAGAATCTACTATGCAAAAGTCATGG
>CAMEGY010000078.1 GCA_945916625.1 uncultured Anaerococcus sp. | reverse complement strand
TCGCTGTTCGTGAAGGTGGTAGAACAGTAGCATCAGGAGTTGTTTCTAAAATCGTTAAGTAATCGAATTTAGATTAACTTTACAATAAATTTATATTTAAAAAGACGAGCAATTTAATGTTCGTCTTTTTTTTAAGGAAATATTTTTGGGAAATATTTTATAAAAGTATTTAATTTATAATTTATTTTTGTATTTTAGAGAATAATTTTATTTACTATTGAATCTTCGTAATAAGGGGAATCCCCTAGGATTTTTGCTAGGCTTGGCTATTAATCCATGATTAAATCCTTAAACTCTAGTTTATATTTATTTTTTATCTTTTGATTTTTTATTATATTTACAGTTGAATCTTCGTAAAAAGGTTAGGCTCAAGGGACCTTCCGCCGCTCTCGGCCGCTGGGCAAATCGTCCCTCACCCGCCTGTAAATGCGTTTGCTTCGCAAACTTCTTCGTGCTCCCGCACTATATTTCCAGCAAAAAGCCCCAAATAGCTTTGCATAAGACATTCCATAACTCGCTTTACTCGGTAGGACAAGTCTATAAAGCGGCTTTTATGTCATCTTAAACCACTCTCGGCTACACCCCACAAGCAGCTCCTTAGCGGAGGGCGGAAGTAGTAAGCTTACTTTTCGAAAGCTATCTTGAGTAGAGAGAAATACTTCGTAATAGTTGACGCTCTTCCTAACAGATTTCTAATATTAAAGCTCCTAAAATCTGATAACTCGCTGTTTATCTGACAAATCAGATTTTAGACGGAGCTTTCTATTAGAAATCTTAGCTAGGTAAATAGGAGAAATAGTTTCGATGTACTGGCACTTGCAAGGCTAGTTTGTCTTTGCCAAACAATGTTGATTGGGTTTATGTTTATATTTTGACTGAATCCAGACTCCCATGGCATAAAAATAGTATTGACGTGGCTAGAGGCTTTTCGACTACGCTCGAAGCATGTAATGAGAATTAAAATTTTTCTTTAAATTCTGTATTATCAATTTTAAATAAACTATGCTAATACTTGAAATTATAGTAAAAACAATTAACCTCGTCTCGAGCGAGTAGCCCATCGGCTCAAGGAGACTCGGGAGACTTCCTACGTACACCTAAAGCTAGCTCTGGTCATAGATTCGGTATTATTTGAAATTGCAACGACCTTACAAAACTAAAACTTAATCCCATTTCTATCCAAAATCTCAATAAAATCTCCATCTAGTTTTATAAATTTCTCATCAGCCATTTTTGATAGTTCCCTTGACAGGCTTGGTCTGGTTGTGGAGAGGTAGTCTGCAAAGTCTTCTCTCGTCATGGTTAGTTTTACTTTGCCTTCTGTTTGGTTTTCTATTAGGTATTTGTTTATTTTTTGTCTTAGGCTTGCTTGGGATGTTATTTGGTTTTTCTTTGATAGGGCCAGGCATTTTTTTGATATGAAGTTTATATAAGATCTTAGAAAGCTTTCCGGGCATGGTGGTTCAAATATTTTCTTAAAGTTTTTGATAATTAGGATTTTAGAGTCTGTTTTGCATTCGCAGTCGAAGTCAAAAGGTTCTTCCAGGTAGGAGTAGATTTCGCCGAACAGTGTAGGTTTGGTGAAGTTTTGGAAGATAAATCTTTTACCATTGCCATCTAATTGGTAGACGTTGAGATTACCTTCTACTAGATAATACAGATCTCCGCTAGATTCTCTGTACCTAAAAATATATTCTCCCTTTGAATAGGTTTTTTCTACAAATTCTATCTTCTTTTTTATAAGGTCGAGGTCCTCGTCTGATAAGTTTTTAAAGATTTTAATATTTTTTATAATTTTTATATCCATTGGCACATCCTTTCTAAGTCCTATTATACTTCAATTGCAAATAAAAAAGCCGGCACTTTTGTGCCGACGATTTTAATTTTAGCCTATCATTTTTTCTAGGTCTTCTTCTACTGTTGTGTTTCCTGCTATGTTGAATTCTTTTACTAAAAAGTCTACTACAGTTGGGCTTAGGAAGGCTGGTAGTGTTGGTCCTAGGTGGATGTTTTTAACTCCAAGTGATAGAAGGGCAAGGAGTACTATTACTGCCTTTTGTTCATACCAAGCTATGTTGTATTCGATTGGGAGATCATTTACATCATCGAGTTCAAATGCATCTTTTAGGGCAAGGGCGATTTGGACTAGGGAGTAGGAGTCGTTACATTGACCAGCGTCAAGAACTCTTGGAATACCGTTGATGTCGCCTAGACCTAGCTTGTTGTAGCGGTATTTTGCACAACCAGCTGTTAGGATTACAGTGTCCTTTGGTAGGGCTTGTGCGAAGTCTGTGTAATAGTTTCTCTTAGTGCTTCTACCATCACAGCCTGCCATTACAACGAATTTTCTGATATTGCCTTCATTTACTTCATTAATTACCTTATCTGCAAGGGCTAGAACTTGATTGTGGGCAAAACCACCTACAACTTTGATATCTTCTAGGTTTTCTGGAGCTTGGCATTTTTTTGCCATCTCAATTATTTCTGAGAAATCTTTGTAGCCTTCTTCATCAGCTTCTATGTGATTTGCTCCTGGGAAACCTGCGTTAGATGTTGTAAACATCCTATCTAAGTAGGTATTATTTTTCTTTGGTGGGACAATACAGTTAGTTGTCATTAGGATTGGACCGTTAAATTTCTCAAATTCTTCGTTTTGTTTCCACCAAGCATTTCCGTAGTTACCGTGGAAGTTGTCGTATTTCTTAAATTCTGGGTAATAATTTGCTGGAAGCATTTCTGAGTGGGTGTAGACATCAATGCCTGTTCCCTTTGTTTGTTCTAGAAGCATTTTCATATCACGTAGGTCGTGGCCAGAAATTAGGATTCCTGGGTTTTTGCCTGCAGAGAAGTCTACTTCTGTGATTTCTGGATTGCCGTATGTTTCGGTGTTGGCCTTATCTAGAAGTGCCATTGCTTTTACACCGTGGTTTCCTGTTTCGATTACAAGATTGATTAAATCGTTAATTTCTTTATCGTTTTTAGTTGTTTGGGAAAGTGCTTTTGCGATAAATTCGTCTACTTCTTCATCTCTGTAGCCTAGGACATTTGCGTGGTGGTTATAAGCTGCCATACCTTTTAGGCCGTAGGTTACAAGTTCTACTAGAGATCTTTCGTCTTCATTTATTATATTTAAAACTCCAACTTCAATAGCTTTTTTTCTTAGGTCTTCATCGTCATATGATAGGTATGATTCAACTTCAGTTAGGCCTTCAGTTCCAATTTTGCCCATGATTTTTTCTTTAAATTCCATTGTTTTCTTTACAGCATCTAGGATTGCTTCTTCATCGAAGTTTGCATTTGTAATTGTGATAAATAGGTTGTTTGAAATCCTATCGTAGACTTTAGCACAAGCCTTGCCTTTTTTTACTACTAGACCTGCAAGGCCTTTAGTTGTATAGATTAATAAGTCTTGTAGATTTGCTACATCTTCGTTTTTTCCGCATACACCGATTTTTGTGCAGCCTTTATTTCCTGCTGTTTCTTGACATTGATAACAAAACATTTATGTACCTCTTTCTTTTTTTATTGTTTTTCATCTTATGCTTATATTATATGCTAATAAAAATATAATTTCCGTAACCAATGTTACAAAAATTAAAAAAATATAGAAAAACTTAAATTATCAGGATATTTCAATAGTTAAAAAGATATTGTGACCCTAATCACATACAAAAACATTTTTCTGTTGTATCCTATAGTTAGACAGAAAGAAATGAATAAAAAATCAGGAGGATTTATGGAATATAGAGCTTTTAAAGGCCAAAAATGGCAAGAAGAAATTAATGTACGTGATTTTATCCAGGAAAACTACACTCCATATGAGGGTGGGGATGAGTTTTTAGCTGGTAAGAGCGAGAAAACAACAAAACTATTTGCCTATGTTGAAGAATTAATAAACAAGGAAATTAGTGAAGGCTATAGGAATGCTGATACTACAAGGTTCTCATCTATAGATGGTTTTGACCCTGGCTACATAGACCAAGAAAACGAGGTCATTGTTGGACTTCAAACAGATGAGGTTCTAAAAAGAATTGTAAACCCATACGGCGGCTACAGGATGGTTGAACAATCTCTTGAAGCCTATGGCCAGGAGATGGATCAAGTTCAGGAAAAATATTTCAGAGAATTTAGAAAGACCCACAACGAAGGTGTTTTTGATGCCTATACTAAGGATATGAGAACTGCAAGGACTGTCGGTCTTTTGACAGGTCTTCCAGATGCCTATGGCCGTGGCAGGATTATTGGCGATTACAGAAGAGTTGCCCTTTATGGAATAGATAGATTAGTAGAAGAGAAGGTTAAAGATTTAGACAAGATTGAAATCGATGAGAATAACCTAGAAGCTTCTATTAGATTAAGAGAAGAAGTAAGCGAGCAAATCAGAGCCCTTGCAGCTATTAAAAATATGGCGGCAAAATATGGTATTGATATTTCAAAACCAGCTACAAATGCGACAGAAGCTGTGCAATTCTTATACCTAGGCTATCTTGCAGCTGTTAAAGAAAATAACGGTGCTGCTATGTCCTTTGGTAGAAATACTAGCTTCCTAGATATATATATAGAAAGAGATATGAAAGAGGGAACTCTTGATGAAGTGGGCGCACAAGAATTAATTGACCAATTAGTTATCAAACTAAGACTTGTTCGCCACCTAAGAACACCAGAATACGACGAAGTTTTCGGTGGAGATCCAACTTGGGTTACAGAATCAATCGGGGGAATGGGACTTGACGGAAGGACGCTTGTGACAAAGACTGCCTTTAGATTCCTACACACCCTAATCAACCTAGGATCAGCTCCAGAACCAAATATGACAGTGCTTTGGGCAGAAGATTTGCCAGAAGCATGGAAGAAATTCTGCTCTAAGGTTTCTATATTAACAGACTCAATCCAATATGAAAACGACGATCTAATGAGAGATATGTATGGCGATGACTATGCAATTGCCTGCTGCGTATCAGCTATGGAAGTGGGTAAGGAAATGCAATTCTTCGGTGCAAGAGCAAACCTAGCTAAGGCCCTACTCTACGCTATAAACGGTGGTATAGATGAGAAGAAAAAAGCAAAAGACGGATCAGTCATCAAAGTATTTGACGGAATTGAGCCAATTACAGATGAAGTTTTAGACTTTGATAAGGTTATGGATAATTATAAGAAGGTAATTACAAAACTTTCCGGACTTTACATCAATACCCTGAATGTAATCCATTACATGCATGATAAATATGCTTATGAAGCAGGTCAAATGGCCCTTCACGATACCTATATCAAGAGAAATCT
>CAMEGY010000077.1 GCA_945916625.1 uncultured Anaerococcus sp. | reverse complement strand
ATACCAATTAAACCTTGATGAAGCAAGCAAACTTCTTGACGAAACTCCATTCACATTCGAAGCTGACGGAGCAACTCCATGGGATAAGGCAAAAGCTGATGAAGAATTTGCTAAAAACCCAGACGGATTTGACTACTACAGATATGACAAAGACGGAAACAAACTTCAAGTTAACCAATACGGTTCTGATGAATCTCCAATCACAACACTTATTTCAAACCAAGTTCCAGTAAATGCTAAGCAAGTTGGTATGGAATATAATGTAACAGCTGGTTCATTTGCAACACTTCTTGACTACTACTACTATCCAAAGGATGATGCAGAATATACAGCATTTAACATGGGTACAGGATTTGGTACACCATTCGATCCATGGTACCAATACAACTCACAAGGATCTAACAACACAACCAAGACAAATGATCCAAAAGCTGATGAAATTACAGTTAAACTTCGTCAAACAGACCCAGAAGATAAAGAAGGCTACCTAGATACTTGGGAAGAATTCCAAATGTGGTACAACGACTATCTACCAGAAATCCCACTATACTCTAACCAATACCACACTGGTTACACAGCTAGAGTTAAAGGATTTGATATCAACACACCAGTTTGGGAATCTGAATACCAAATCAATGCTATGAGCATAGGTGAATAATAAAATATTTTTAAAAGGCAAGGCCATTTGGTCTTGTCTTTTTTTGGTGAATATTTGCTGAATAAAAAATGTTTTCCTCAGTAGATTTCTTTGACAGAAAATTTCTAAGTATTTATAAAATTACATAAAGATTTCTATCTATAAATGTTTACATATAGATATCATAGTTTGTAAAACTTGTTGTAAAAAATATCAAAAGATGAAAAATAAATCACTAAATATGATAAAAATGCAACTATATTTGCCTTGACGTGTAAAAGCTTGACATTAAAAATTTAATAAGTTAAAATCAATATATAAAGTAAGATATTTCACGGGAGGAAATAATGAAAGTTAAGAAAGTATTTTCATCACTTATGGCTTTAGGCCTTATGACAACGATTGCAGCCTGTGGTGGCGGTGGAGAAAAAGCAGACAATCCAAACACAGCTGATAGTCAAGGTCAAGAAGTGGCAACAGACGGAGAAGCTACAGAAGGTGAAATGCCACAAGAAGGCGGAGAATCTGTAGAAGATTTTGATAAACAAACAACAGACGACACCCTTGTAGTAGGTGTTGAGGATATAAATGGCGATTTTATAGGTGGCTGGACAAATAATAAAACAGACGTAAAAGCTCGTAGATACATGGGTATCGAAGGCAATAATGGTTATTCAACAATAGTTCAAGACGAGGGCGGCCAGTGGGTAAACAACATGACAGTCCTTGAAAAAGAGCCAGAAACAGTTAAAAACGAAGATGGATCAGAAACAACAACCTTTACCATCAAAAAAGACCTTAAATTCTCTGATGGTGAACCAATAACAGCTAAAAACTATCTATTTGGTCAACTCTTATCATCCCACCACTCCTATCAAGTGGTAACAGGATCAACAAATATAGGAGCTGATACACTTTTAGGCTACGAAGATTATTTTAATGGAGATAAGGATTTCCTAGAAGGCTTAGAACTAGTAGATGATTACACATTCAAGGCAACGATTTCATCCGATTTCCTACCATACTTCGAAGCAGACTCACTTAGAGGATATGGCCCATTCCCATTCCATGCTATTACAGACAACCTAACCGTATCTGAAGATGGTAAAAAACTTGAACCTACTGAAGGATATCAAGTAACAGAAGAAGATAAGGAAAGATATTTCAAAAATCTTGACACATCTATCCAAAAAGCAAAAGAAGACTTCGAAGACGACTGGTCATTCATTGAAACAGCTGATGATGTTACAGACTCTGAAAAAGAAGAATATGAGGCAGCTAAAGCCGAACATGAAGAAAAAATAAAAGAACTAGAAGCTAAAAAGGATGGAGAAGTAGATCCAACAGAACTTCTTATAGAAGATGCAATGCTTAGAGAGGCAAACGAATATAGGGTAAACCCAACAGTTGTTGATGGTCCTTATAAGTTTAACTCCTTCAAAAACAATATGGTAAAACTTGATCTAAATGAACATTATGTAGGAAACTTCAAGGGAGAAAAAGCAACAATTCCACATATCATTCTTCAAACAGTAAACAAGAATATTGCTGTAGACCTACTTGAAAATGGTGATATCGACCTTTGGGAAGCAGAAGTAGATGGTGCAAAGATTGACCAAATGAGAGCTGCAGCTGACGAAGGCAAAATCGGTGGCTACAACACATTTGAAAGAAATGGTTATGGTAATGTGACCTTCCTAACAGACAGGGGAGCTACAAAATATAAAGAAGTTAGACAAGCTATAGCACAACTAATGGATAGAAACAGCTTCGTCCAATCTTATGCAGGTGGTTATGGTGTAGTTACAAATGGTATGTACGGAACCAGCCAATGGATGTATAAGGAAAGAGGAGCAGACCTTGAAACAAATCCAGAATTTAAGAAATACCAACTAAACCTAGATGCGGCAAGCACTCTTCTAGACCAAACTCCTTTCAAATTTGAGGCAGATGGAACAACACCTTGGGATAAGGCTAAGGCAGACGAAGAATTTTCTAAAAATCCTGATGGCTTTGACTACTATAGATATGATGAGAATGGCAAGAAACTTCAAGTTAACCAATACGGTTCTGACGAATCACCAATTACAACCCTAATTTCTAACCAAGTGCCAGTAAATGCTAAGCAAATTGGTATGGAATATAACGTAACAAGTGGTTCTTTCGCAACCTTACTTGAATACTACAACTTCCCTAAAGAAGACGCAGAATATACAGCCTTCAACATGGGTACAGACTTCGGTACACCATTTGATCCTTATTACCAATACCACAGCAAGGGCTTTGACAATAGAACAAAGACCAACGACCCGGTTGCAGACGAGCTAACTGTAAAACTTCGTCAAACAACGCCTGGCGATAAGGAAGCTTACCTAGATACATGGGAAGAATTCGAAATGTGGTACAACGACTACCTACCAGAAATCCCACTCTATGCTAACCAAAACCACTCAGGATATTCTAAGAGAGTAAAAGGCTTTGATATCAATACTCCACTTTGGGAATCTGAGTATCAAATAAACGCAATGACAATAGAAAATTAGAACTGATATAAAATAATTAAAGAAATCCCGCTTAAATGCGGGCTTTTCTTTAAAAAAATTCACCTTTTACACTCTGTGAAAACTTTGGTGAAATTCTTATCAATATTTACAAAACTTAATAAATATGCATAAAATGTATGAAATAAGCCTTATCATTTGTAAAATTTTAGCATTTTTATAAAGTATAAGGTTGACAAAAATGTCTAAATATTATAGTATTGTAGGTATAAATTATATGGTTTGAGAATTGCCTAAAATTAAATTGGAATTTTAATCAATACATAGAAGGCTATCCAGACCAAAATAGGAAGGATATATATGTTACGTTATATAGTAAAGAGAATTATAAATCTAATACCAGTAGCTCTTATTATATCTATCATGCTTTTTGCCTTTTCTAAGGCCATGCCAGGTGACCCAATACAGGCAATGATCCCTACAACAGGTAGGATGACAAAGGCGCAAAAAGAAGAGATGTATAAGAACTTATCAGCAAGGTACGGCTACGATAAGCCACTACCAGAACAATATGTAAGATGGTTAGGAAGAACCCTTAAGGGAGACTTTGGTGAATCAACTAGAGTTAGAAGACCTGTTAAGGAATACCTATCAGAACCACTTAAAAATACAGTATACCTAAATATAGGTTCTACAATAATTTCATTTGTACTTTCGGTGCTTATTGGAATTAGGTCGGCGACCCGAAAGGGGGGAATCTACGACAAGACGGCCCAGACCCTAACACTAGTGGGTCTATCAATACCGACCTTCTTTATAGGACTTATAATGATATTCTTCTTTGCCTTCAGGCTAAAGTGGTTTCCTGCCAATGGTATGCCTAGGGAAAATACCTTTGGAGAATGGGTTAAATATCTGACCCTACCTACACTTACACTTACAGTAGGCTCTCTTGCATCACTTTCTAGGTATGTAAGAAACTCAATGCTAGATGCCCTAGACCAAGACTACATCAGAACAGCTAGGTCCAAGGGTCTAAAAGAAAAAACAGTAGTATATTCACACGCCTTTAGGAATGCGCTTATACCAGTAGTTACAGCGCTAACATGGGCGGTACTTGGAATGTTCTCAGGTTCTGCTATCACAGAGAGAATCTTCTCCTACAGGGGAATTGGTAATGAGCTTATTTCTGCGGTAATGGCGCAAGACTACAACGTAATCCTTGCCCTATCAATGTTTTACGCTATCCTTACCCTTCTAGGCAACCTACTTATGGATATAGCCTATGCCCTAGTAGATCCAAGAGTTAAGTTGGAGGCTTAATATGAATAAAAAAGTTAATAAACCATTTAGATCTTATTTAGGCTTCCTTAAAACCTACCTTTTAAGGGGATTCACTTTTGCAAATGGCATGGAAGATGATGTAAATCCTACTCCTGCTCCTGAAACTGAAGGACCAACAGGTGACCTTAATGCAAACTTAGAAGGAGGACCACAACCTACTCCTGAAAACGACAGGTTAAAAGAAGAGTCTATCATGAGCCCGGGTAAGGTAGCCCTTAGAAATTACTTTAGAAACCCACTTGGAGTTATTGGTCTTGCTATGTTTATAGCTATTGTTCTTGTAATCTTTGTAGGTTCAAGAATGATACCATTTAACCAATACTACTCACAAGGTAACCTTACAAATGTATCTCCAGGTGCTGGATATATGAACTATCCAAGCGAAATGGAAAAAGAAGGCGTTGAAAAGATTTCTATAGGTAATACTTTCGCAGTAGGCCTTACAAAAGAAAATAACATCTATGTTTGGGGCTCGAACAACGAAGATGATGTTTTAACAATCCCAAAAGATGTTAAGGAAAAAATTGAAGGCAAAAAAATCAAAGACGTAGCTGCAGGTGATAGACACATCATCATAGCTACAGAAGATAACGAGATTTATGGTTGGGGTAATAAGACCTTTGATCAAACTAAGGTTCCACCAATGCAAGAAGCCCAAATCAAAGAAGAGGGTATTGCAAAACTTGGTGGTGGTACCCAATATTCTGTTGTCCTAACAGAAAAGAACAACCTAGTTATCTGGGGTTCAACTCTAGCCTCAAGGCTTGATATGATTCCATCTACTATCCAAGGAGAAGTAGTAGACTTTGATACAAATACAATAAACGTAATTGTGACCAAAAAAGATGGGTCTGTTGACCTACTTGGTGTAAGAGGTGCTGAAAATGATACAGCTAT
>CAMEGY010000076.1 GCA_945916625.1 uncultured Anaerococcus sp. | reverse complement strand
GTTCTTGGAACTCCGAAAGAGTGCAAAACGGTGGTTGCGCATACTCAATCATCCCAGCTATCAAAGAATTATATACAGAAAAAGAAGACCAAGTAGAAGCTCTAAAAAGACACTTAGAGTTCTACAACACCCATCCTTACGTATCAAGCCCAGTTATGGGTGTAACCCTTGCTATGGAAGAAGAAAGAGCAGCAGGAACTCACATTGACGATGCTGCCATCCAAGGTGTGAAGGTTGGTATGATGGGACCTCTAGCAGGTGTAGGTGACCCAGTATTCTGGTTTACTCTTCGTCCAATCTTAGGAGCCCTAGGTGCATCTTTTGCCCTTTCAGGATCAATCGTGGGACCGCTATTATTCTTCGTTCTTTGGAATGCAATTAGAATGGTATTCGAATGGAAAACCCAAGAAATGGGCTATAAAGCAGGTAATGAAATCACAAAAGACCTTTCAGGCGGACTTTTAGGTAGGATTACCCTTATGGCATCAATCCTTGGTATGTTTATAATCGGTGCCCTAGTACAAAGATGGGTATCAATCAACTTTGCAGTAAATGTAGCAGAAATTACCCAACAACCAGGTTCTTACATTGATTGGGCAGCACTTCCTGCTGGAGCAGAAGGAATCCAACAAGCCCTTAAACAATTTGCTGATATAGGACCTACAGCCCTAGATCCAGTCAAGGTTACAACCCTTCAACAAAACTTAGACTCACTAATACCAGGACTTGTACCACTACTACTAACACTTGGTATTTGTAAATTGCTAAAGAAAAACGTATCACCAATAGCAATAATCATTGTCCTATTCATCATAGGTATAATTGCTAGATACTTTGGCATAATGTAAGAATGGTTCAAAGTCAAAATACTAAGATAGACTTTAAAGCTAAGGCAAATTACCTAGGAGGTCTTACAAGTCGTGGAGACCTCCTTGTGGGTAATAAGGCTATAGAATACTACAACGAAAAAAACGTAAGAGACTTTATCCAGATACCCTACACAGAAATCAAAATGGTAACAGCATCGGTAATCTTTAATAAAAAAATTACAAGATTTGCTATCCACACCAAAACAAGCGGCGACTTTATCTTTAATAGCCCAGAAAATAAGGCTATACTAAGGGCCCTTAACAAATACCTTCCAAATGATAAACTAAGGAGGTCTTTGACTGTGTGGGATTATGTGAAAAAGAAATTTAAAAAATAGACTCCCGGGCCTTGGGAGTTTTATTTTCCCAATAAGTGAAAACATTTTCTCTAAAGGGTAGATATTTTAGGTCAAATACTATATAATATTAGTATAAATATTAAAATGGACATTTTATTAACAAATAGATTTAAGTCCAAAAGGAGATATATTATGAAAAATTATAAGACATCTAATATCAGGAACTTAGCCTTGGTAGGGCATTCGGGTGCAGGTAAAACAACACTTACTGAATCCCTTTTATTTAAGACCGGAGTTATAGATAAAAAAGGTAAGACAGAAAGTGGCAACACTGTTTCTGACTACGAAAAACAAGAAAAGAAAAGAAAAATTTCTCTACAAACATCAATAATTCCAATTGAATATAATGACTTTAAAATAAATTTCATAGATTCTCCAGGATTTTTTGACTTTGAAGGTGAAGTACTTCAGGCCCTAAGAGCGGCTGAAAGTGCACTTTTTGTTATAGACGGTGAAAAGGGAATCGAAGTTGGTACAGAAAAGTATTGGAAATATACTCAAAAAATTAATTTACCATCCATAATATTCGTTAACAAACTTGATAAGGAAAACGCTCATTTTAACAAAGTGGTATCAGACCTTCATATCGAGTTTGGCAAAAAGGTTACTCCTCTTACACTTATGCTTGGCGAAGGTGATGACTTTGAAGGTATCATCGACGTTATGGATAAAAAAGCTTATTCTTACGAAAATGACGAGAAAAAAGAGCTAGAAATTCCAGAAATCAGAATGGCAGAGGTAGAAGAAGTTTACAACAAGATTATTGAAGCTGTGGCTGAATCTGACGATGAGCTTATGGAAAAATTCTTTGAAGGCGAAGAATTTACAGACGAAGAAATTAGGGAAGGTCTATCTAAGGCCATCCTAGAAGGTAAGGTTGTACCACTACTAGCCGGTTCTACAGAAAAAATGATAGGACTTACATCTCTTCTAGATGTAATCTGCAAATACATGCCATCTATAGATGATGAGTCTGCAAATATTGGTTTTAGAGTTGCTGATGGATACGAAGCTTTCGATACAAAAGAAGATGCACCATTCTCAGCTGTTGTATTTAAGACCCTTGCAGATCCATTCCTAGGTAAGATTTCAATCTTTAAGGTCCTAAGCGGTTCTATCTCAAAAGACGATAAGCTTTATAATGCGACTAAGGATGCTGACGAGAAAATCTCATCACTATTTTTCCTAAGAGGTAATGAGCAAATCAAGGCAGATAAGGTTGTAGTAGGTGACATCGGTGCCTTTGCTAAGCTTGAAAAGACTCAAACAGGCGATACACTTTCTTCTAAAGAAAACAAGATTGAATATAAGCAGATTAAGTATCCAAAACCAGTTTTATTCTACGCAATCAAGGCTGTAAGCCGTGCAGACGAGGATAAGATTTCAGAAGCACTACAAAAACTAAACGAAGAAGACCCAACATTTGCAAATGAGATGAACAGAGAAACTAGCCAACAAGTCCTATCAGGTCTAGGCAATGTTCAGCTTGAAGTTTTGATGGATAAATTAAAAGACAACTATTCTGTCAACACAGAAATAATTGAATATAAAATTCCTTACAGAGAAACAATCAAGGGCAAATCAGATGTCCAAGGTAAACATAAGAAACAATCCGGTGGTGCAGGCCAATATGGTGACGTATTTATCAGGTTTGAACCAAGTGAAGAAGACTTTGTATTTGACGAAGAAGTATTCGGAGGCGCTGTGCCAAAGAACTACTTCCCAGCAGTGGAAAAAGGTCTAGAAGAATCCCTATCAGAAGGTCCACTTGCAGGCTATAAGGTAACTGGTATCAAGGCAACACTTTACGATGGTTCCTACCACCCAGTTGACTCAAACGAACAAGCCTTCAAGACTGCAGCAAGACTTGCTTTCAAGAAGGGTATAGAAGAAGCAGACCCAATCCTTCTAGAACCTGTTATGAGCCTAGAAATCAATGTTCCAGAAGATAACATGGGTGATGTAATGGGCGATATGAACAAGAGACGTGGCAGGATTTTAGGTATGGAACCACAAGCTGACGGTAGCCAAGTTATCAAGGCAGAAGCTCCACTATCAGAAGTTCTAACCTATGCTATAGACCTTAGAAGTCAAACATCAGCTAGGGGATCATTCTCAATGGAATTTGTAAGATACGAAGAAGTTCCAAAAGAAATTACTCAAAAGGTTATAGAAAACAAAGAAGACTAAGAATTAGGAGGCAGCAATGGCAAGGTGGGAAATATTAGATATAGATCCTTATTTAAGTGACTATGAAAACGACATAAATCTCAGGATGGAAAGGCTAAAAGAGCAAAAAGATAAGGTTTTAGCTGGTGGTAAATCACTTAAAGAATTTGCCAACGCTCACAACTACTACGGCCTCCACAAGGTAAAGGGAGGCTGGATCTACAGGGAATGGGCCCCAAATGCAGACGGCCTCTACCTTTTGGGAGACTTCAACAATTGGGATAAAAGGTCACATCCTTTGACAAAACTAGATAATGGCGACTGGGAAATATTTGTAAAGGGCATAAGGACGCTCGCCCACAAAAGTCGTCTAAAGGTCTTAGTTGATGCAAATGGCCAAATCAAAGAAAGGATTCCAATCTATGCTACAAGGGTAGAAAGGGATGAAAACTTAGATTTTGCAGCTGTTGTAGAAAACCCACGCAAAGACTTTGAGTGGACAGATGAAAATTTCAAAATCAACCATGACGACCTTTTGATATACGAAGCCCACATAGGTATGGCCGGAGAAGAAGGCAAGGTTTCATCCTACAAAGAGTTTGAAAAATATGTCCTTCCTAGGATAAAGGAAGCAGGCTACAACACAGTCCAGCTAATGGCTATAGCCGAACACCCTTACTATGCATCCTTTGGCTACCAAGTGGCAAACTTCTTTGCTCCTTCCTCCTGGTATGGAGAAAGCAAGGATTTAAAGAGCTTAATAAATACAGCCCATGAAATGGGAATCAATGTAATAATGGACTTGGTCCATTCTCATTCAGTAAAAAACACAGCTGAAGGTATCAACGAATTTGATGGAACTGACTACCAGTTTTTCCATGCTGGACCTGAAGGCAACCATCCAGACTGGGATTCTAAGCTATTTGACTACCACAAGGGAGAGGTTGTCCACTTCCTTCTATCAAATGTAAAATATTGGCTAGAAGAATTCCACTTCGATGGTTTTAGGTTCGATGGTGTCACATCTATGATCTACAAAAACCACGGCAGAGGCGAAGCCTTCGATTCATACAGCAAGTATTTTTCAATGAATACTGATATAGATGCCCTAAACTATTTGCAAATGGCAAACGAACTAATTAGGGAAATAAAACCAGATGCCATAACCATAGCAGAAGATATGTCAGGCATGCCAGGCATGTGTATACCAGTAGACAAGGGCGGGATAGGCTTTGACTATAGGCTGGCCATGGGAATGCCAGATTTCTGGGAAAAGACACTTAAAAAAGACGACCATGATTGGGACCTATCCAATATGTGGTATGAGCTAACAACACACAGGCCAAACGAAAAGAGAGTAGGTTATGTAGAAAGTCATGACCAGGCCCTAGTAGGCTCAAAAACTACAATATTTCAGCTAGCAGATGCTGTTATGTATGATTCTATGGCCGTTGATATCCACAACTTTGAGATAGACCGTGCCATAGCCCTACACAAGATGATTAGGTGGATTACCCTATCTATGGGAGCTGATGCCTACCTTAACTTTATGGGCAACGAATTTGGCCATCCGGAATGGATAGACTTTCCAAGAGAAGGTAACAACTACTCCTATCATTATGCCCGCCGCCAATGGTCCCTAAGGGATGCAGACGATCTAAAATATAAGTTTTTGGCAGACTTTGACCAAGCGATGCTAGAATTTGCCAAGGAAAATGGCCAGCTAGGAAATGACACCTACAGGCTCTGGCTAGATAATGACAGGAAAATAATTGCCTTTAGAAATAAGGACATAGTCTACCTATTCAATTTCCACCCAACAAATTCCTACGAATCCTTCCACCTACCAATCCACGATATAGGGGAATTTAAGGTGGTAATCGACACCGACGAAGGAAGGTTTGGTGGCTTTGATAGGATAAGTCATGGTGTAAGCTACACCACAGAAAGGCTTCCGGGTACTGACTATGACGGAATAAGAATCTATATCCCATCAAGGACAGCACTCGCACTCAAAAAGGTC
>CAMEGY010000075.1 GCA_945916625.1 uncultured Anaerococcus sp. | reverse complement strand
ATCGCCAAGACAAATAAGACCTACAAAATAGAGGATATAGAAACTAACGATGAAACTTACGAGAAGCAATGATTTTGTCCCTGTTATGAAGGGAGATACAAAATACTACGGCGGCCACCAAGAATGGCTCAAATACGAAGACCTATCCAAATTTTTTAGGGATAGGGCCTGTGTTGTTACAGCCTTCACTAATGTGTTTTTCTATCTTTTTAGAAAAGGTCCTGTTGATTTTGATGAATATAACAAGGTCCAATTTGAGTTTTATAAGAGAATGAGGCCAAAAGCTAATGGAGTTCCAACAGCTAAGGCCCTCTTAAGAAGAATTGACATTATAAACCACGTCCTAGATCTCAACCTATCCTACAGGATGATTGAAGGCAGAATTACTAAGAGACTCTCACTTGGTCAAATGATAGAATTTATAGGTGAAGGCCTAGCAAAAGATAGTCCGGTTATTTTTATTAATTGGCTATCAAGAGATATAGACGTGATGAGCCACCACGGTCTTTCTATAACAGAGATGAATGAAAAAAATGGTAAGCACGAAGTTGTAGTATCTTCATGGGCAAGACGTCACAAGTTCTACCTAGAAGACTTCTACAGACAGAAAAGGACCTATACTGGACTAATATATTTCGAAAAAAATCCTAGATAAGAAAGAGCTTTTTGTGCTCTTTTTTTATTTTTGAAAATATTTATAAAACAACAGTAAATATAGTCAAGAAAAAGCAATATGTTTATAAATTGTCGAGCCTAAGCGTTGAAAAATAGAGGCAATGAATTTAAAACTTGATAAAATCAATAAACAAACTATAGTAGTTTGTAGAGCCGACCTTAACATCAAAACAAGCTTGGCAAAATAATCAAATACAAATCAAAGTTACGATTTTCATATTTATATAATTTTATTAGGACTAATTGATCGTATTTGATTGTGTATAAAAGAGGCCTGACCTCGGTAGAATGAAGCTAGCAAAAATTGCTAGTAGCATAGGAAAGTATAAGTAGTTTTGTCACTGACAATAAGGAGGAAACAATGGATAAGCTAGCAAAAGATAAATTTGCTGAACAGTATATGGAGAACTTGCAAAGGATTACCCTAAAGAAATTTGAAGATACTTCAGATAAGGATAGGTATGATGCACTTTGTGCAACAGTAATGGGTCTTGTAAACAAAGACTGGAGAGAAACAAAGGCTAAATCAAGAAACGAAAGAAAAGCCTATTATCTATCGGCAGAATTTTTAATTGGTAGATCTCTTGGTAACAACCTAATCAACCTAGGTATTTATGAAGAAGTAAAAGACTTGCTTTACGAAATCGGAATCGATTTCGAAGCTATAGAAAACTATGAAGACGACGCAGCTTTAGGTAATGGTGGTCTAGGTAGACTTGCAGCTTGCTTTATGGACTCTGCAGCAAGCCAGAGCCTAAACCTAGTAGGCTACGGTGTTAGATACCGTGAAGGTATTTTTAAACAAGAAATCGAAAAAGGCTTCCAAGTTGAGCACGGCGATAGCTGGATCAAAGATGGTGACGGCTGGTCAATCAGAGTAGACTCTGACTCTAAAATTGTTAAATTTAGGGACCAACAAGTGAAGGCTGTACCATATGATATGCCAGTAGTTGGTTTCGAAAATGGAGTTGTAAATACACTTAGATTATGGCAATCAGAACCATTTGAAGAGTTTGACTTTGCGAAATTCAACAACTTCGAATATGACCAAGCGGTAGCTGAGAAAAACAGGGCTGAAGATATCACAAGAGTATTATATCCAAATGATATGCAAAGAGCAGGTAAACTACTAAGACTTAAGCAACAATACTTCTTCTGTTCAGCTTCTATCCAAGATATGGTAGAAACTTACAAGAGAGACTTCCCAACAGACCTTAAGTTTGAAGAATTTGCAAAACACCACGTAATTCAGCTAAACGATACTCACCCAATCATAGCTATTCCAGAGCTAATTAGGGTACTAGTAGACGAAAATGGAATTTTCTTCGAAGATGCTGTTAAGATTGCATCAAAGGTGTTTGCCTTCACAAACCATACAGTACTTCAAGAAGCTCTTGAAAGATGGTCAGAAGATTTAGTTCAAGAGGTAAGCCCAAGATGTCTTGAAATTATCGAAGAAATCGATAAAATCTTAGTAGGAGAGCTAAAAGAAAGAGGATTTAGTGACGATCAAATTAAACCATACAGAATTATGGATAATGGATCAGTTCACATGGCAAATCTTGCAATCTATGTAGGATTTTCTGTAAATGGTGTAGCTGAAATCCACTCACAAATCCTAAAAGACGATACCTTCAAAGAATGGTACAGAATTAGCCCAGAGAAATTTAACAACAAAACAAATGGTATCACACCAAGAAGATGGCTAGTATACTCAAACAGAGAGCTTACAAACTTCATTACAGAAAAACTTGGAGATGACTCTTGGAAGACAGACCTAGCTAAGCTTAAGGGACTAGAAAAATACCTAGATGATGAAAAAGTTCTAGAAGAACTTTGGGATATCAAGCAAGAAAAGAAAAGAGAGCTTGCAAAATATATCCTAGAGCACGAAGGAATCAAAATCGATCCAGAATCAATCTTTGATATTCAAATCAAGAGGATTCACGAATATAAGAGACAACACTTAAACATCCTTCACATAATCCACCTATACCACAAGCTCAAAAACAACCCAGACTTTGACTTCACACCAACAACCTTTATCTTTGGTGGTAAGGCAGCTCCAGGCTACTTTAGAGCAAAGGGCATTATCAAGCTTGCCAACGAAGTAGCAAGAGTAGTAAACAACGACCCAGATGTAAACAAGAAGATGAAAGTAATCTTCGTAGAAAATTATAGAGTAACCTACGCAGAAAAACTATTCCCAGCTTGTGACGTATCTGAGCAAATCTCTACAGCAGGTAAGGAAGCAAGTGGTACAGGTAACATGAAGTTCATGTTAAACGGAGCCCTAACACTAGGAACCCTAGACGGAGCCAACGTAGAAATCTTTGCTGAAGCAGGCGAAGAAAACAACTACAGATTTGGTGCCACAGTAGAAGAGTTAGCAGAAATTGCTGACACATACAACTCATTTGAGTACTACAGCAAGGATGAAAACATCAAAGACGTGGTAGATTCATTAGTAAGCGGAGAATTTAAGGACAATGATTCTTACTACTTCCTAGACATCTACAACGAACTAATCAAACCACAAGACGGCAATAGGGCAGACCAATACTACCTACTAAAAGACTTTGAATCTTACAGACAAACACACGAAAGATTAAACAAAGAATACAGAAACAAGCTAGAATGGTCAAGAAAATGTCTAAAGAACATTGCTAACGCAGGATTTTTCTCATCAGATAGGACAATCATGGACTACGCTGATGACATTTGGAAAATCGACTAGGAGCATAAATGAATAAGGATATATTACTAGGGGTCATGATTCCCTTTTTAGGCACAACACTAGGCGCAGCCTGCGTCTATATAATGAAAGACACCCTAAAAGATAGGGTTCAAAAGGGACTTTCTGGCTTTGCAGCAGGAGTCATGGTAGCAGCCTCAATCTGGTCTTTGATTATACCAGCTATGGATATGGTAGAAGATAGGCTGGCTAATATGGCATGGATACCAGCAGCAATTGGATTTATAGCAGGAATAATCTTCCTACTTATCCTAGACTCTGTAATACCTCACCAGCATATTGACTCTGACCACCCAGAAGGAATGCAGGCAGAAAGCCTTAGGAAAACAACCATGATGGTCCTAGCAGTAATTATCCATAACATTCCAGAAGGCATGGCAGTCGGCGTATCCTTCGCCGGTGTCCTCTACGGCCGTGGTGATCTTACAATGGCAGGTGCTATGGTCCTTGCTATAGGAATTGCCATCCAAAACTTCCCAGAAGGTGCAATTATATCCATGCCCCTAAAGGCAGTAGGAGTTAACAAACACAAGGCCTTCGGAATGGGAATATTCTCAGGCATAGTAGAGCCAATAGCAGCAATAATCACAATCCTCTTATCATCAATAATGGTACCAATTTTGCCATACCTCTTATCCTTTGCAGCAGGAGCTATGATGTATGTGGTAGTAGAAGAGCTAGTCCCAGAAGCCACAGGCGAGGGCGAAAGCCACACCAATATTGGTACGATCGGCTTTGCAGCAGGTTTTGTAATAATGATGATCCTAGATGTCATGTTAGGCTAAAGATATATTCTCAAAGAATCCCTTCGGGGGTTCTTTTTTTGGCTTGATTTTACATAGATTTGACAAGGTATGCTATAATAAGGGGAAGAATAGAAAAATGAAGTCAATATATCTACCGGAGGGAGTTATGAAAAAGATTTTAGAAATATATTTTTAGATCTACTTGTCCTATTAATTTTTGGAGGGATTGGAATTTCTATCTTCAAGGGCAAGGTCGTCTTTGATGGTTATACAAACGTAATGAGTAGAGAAGAAACTCTTAAAAATTCTTTGGAATTTAAGGAAGATTATGATAATCTAGTAAAAAATTACAAGCTAGAAGAAATTGAGATAGAAAATCAAGATTTAGACCATAAAGTCCCAGCAGTTTATGCTAAAAGAAAGGGAAATAAAAAAGTAGCGGTCCTAGTCCACGGCATGGGAGGGACAAAAGAAACTGTAGCACCTCTTATGGAAACTTTTCTAGAATTAGGTTATGATACAATTGCCTATGATCAGAGAAATTCTGGAGAAAATATGTCTGATTTTAATACTTCTGGAATCCTAGAATCTAAAGACACAAGAGAGGTTATTGATTATATTAGTGAAAAATACCAAGATGGAATGTTAATACTATGGGGTGAATTCCATGGAGGACTTACGAGTGTAATCGCAGCAGGGAAATATGAAACAAATTTTGACTATCTAATACCTGAAAGTCCAGTTCCTGATGGCTTTTATATGATAGAAGATGTAATGAAAGATATTTCAAAAAAACAAGGAATTCCTCTTGGATACATGATAGAAACTGGCGATTTATATTCAAAAGCCAAACTCGGCATAAGTTTTGCTGACATGGACGGAAGTGAATATATGAAAAACATTGAGATTCCAGTGCTAATAACTAATTCTAAGATAGATAAGATAACACCACCATATATGGCAGAAAACTTATTCGAGGCAAAAGAAGATGATAAGAAAGAACTAATTACTGTTGATGGCTACAAACATGCATCATATCCTTATAAGGATATGGAGGGCTATAAGAAAATAGTAAAAGATTTCTTAGAAAAATATTCTGTTGATAAGGCTGATTAAAAAAGATTCAAATGGAAATTATTTTCTTAAAGGAGAAAAAATGGAATTTATAATAAAAGAAATAAAAGATAAAAAAGAAAAAGAAAAAATCTCAAGAGAAATCTTAGAAGAACTTCCAGAATGGTTTGGCTTGCCAGAAAGTACCGAAGAATATGTCAAAAATTCAAAGGATAAGCCATTTCTAGCTTGTTTTTTGAGAGAAGGGCCAGTCGGTTTTATAGTCTTAAATGAAACTAGCGCTGATTGTGCAGAAATCTTTGTAATGGGAATTAAGAAAAAATTCCACAGCCAAGGTTTAGGAGAGAAA
>CAMEGY010000074.1 GCA_945916625.1 uncultured Anaerococcus sp. | reverse complement strand
AAGCTCAAGTTAAAGAAGGTGTAAACCCAGATACATTAGATGCAGCTATCGCAAGATATGAAAATGCATACAAAGCTTATTTAGATGCTAAAAATGAAGAATCAAGTAACCCAAGATTACTTGCTTACCAAGAACTTCAAGCAGCACTTCTTGAAAAAGATGCAGCAATCACTAATCTTAAGGAAGTAGAAGCTAAATATGGTAAAGATGTTAAAGCATACGATAAAGCATTTGATGACCTTTCAGAACTAGCTGGTCAATATGGTCTAGTAGTACAAGTTGGTAACAACGGTGTTCAAATCGTTAAAGACGGTGATGACAAAGTTAAAGCTCCAGGTGCTGAAAAATCTAAAGAAGAACTTGTAAAAGAACTAAAAGCAGCAGCAGATGACAACAGAGCAGCAATCAAATCAGCAGAATTCCTACTTGAAAACGCTCCAAAATCAGTTGCTAAAGTTAAATCTAAACTAGAAGCTCAAATCGTTACAGCTAAAGCAGCTCTAGCTAAAGCAGAAGCAGCTCTAGAAAAACTAGAAGGCAAAGTAGCTCTAGTAGCTACAGCTTACGCTGATGAAGATGTTTCAGTTGATGAACTTGAAAGCCTAATCAAAGAAAACGAAGATGCAGCTAACGCAATCAACGAAACAATCAAAGAAAACGAAAAAGATCAACCAGAAGTAGAAGAAACTGAAGACGATAAAGCTCCAGAAAAAGAAGAAAAAGATCAACCAGAAGTTGAAGAAGAAAAACCTGAAGAAAAACCTGAAGAAAAAGAAGAAGAAAAGAAACCAGCTAAAAAAGCAGGTAACAACGCTAGAACTGGTATCGCAGGTGTTGCAGGCGTAGCAGGCATCCTTGCAGCAGCTTCAGTTGCATACGCAGCAAGCAAAAGAGACTAATTAATTTAGACTCAAAAAAGATAGACCCGATAAGAGTGCACTCTTAGGTCAATCTTAATTAAAAAAATACCCGGGTACTCACTTGAGAAAAACCTTCCGATCAAAATCGGAAGGTTTTTTCTGTGCTTATATAAGTGAGAAATGTAATTTGTTGTATATATTAATAAAACTTCAAGAAATTGTAAAATAATCAAACCCACGTCTCGACCGAGCGAAGCGAGTGGAGAGACCTCTGGCCACATGTGTAAAATTATTATGGTATGGGTGCCTAGTTGATTTTAGATTAAGGTGACAATAACTGTAGATTATGCTGAATGTATGACAAGAGCAAGATTTTGAGTGCACGTAGGAGATCTCTCGACTACGCTCGAGACGAGGGTGAGTTGTCCTGACTTAAAACTCAAAAGTTCTGTTTTATGTTTTCGCATAATATTATTTTGATTTTGAAAAATAGTGAGAATCCTCACACCCACGTCCCGACCGAGCAAAGCGAGTGGAGAGACCTCTGGCCACATGTGTAAAATTATTATGGTATGGGTGTCTAGTTGATTTTAGATTAAGGTGACAATAACTGTAGATTATGCTGAATGTATGACAAGAGCAAGATTTTGAGTGCACGTAGGAGATCTCTCGACTACGCTCGAGACGAGGGTGAGTTGTCCTGACTTAAAACTCAAAAGTTCTGTTTTATGTTTTCGCATAATATTATTTTGATTTTGAAAAATAGTGAGAATCCTCACACCCACGTCCCGACCGAGCAAAGCGAGTGGAGAGACCTCTGGACGCCTTGATATAATTATTATGGTATAGGTGTCTGCTTTATCTTAGATTTAGGAAACTATATCCGTAAATTATGCCGAATGTATAAAAAGAGCTTGTCTTAGAGTGCACGTAAGAGGTTTCTCCATGCGCTACGCTTAGTCGAAACGAGATACTATATATCAACTTAAATCTCAAAGTACTAATTTAATCTTATCACAAACCATAATAAAAAACTTCGAGAAAATAGTTAAATCACCTTTACTCATATCGACTAAGAGGGCAGAGCCCTCGCATGGAGATACCTCTGTCCACCCATGTAAAATCAATATGGTAAGGGAGTCTAGTTCCTTTTAAAATTTAAACTATCTCTTACAACAAATCCCAATACAAATCTTTCCGTTTAGGATTCATTTTGCTGATAATCTTATCTTTCTTAGCACGAGACCATTTTCCAATTTGATTTTCCCTGTCCCTAGCTTCTCTAATATCATCATAATATTCAAAATACACAAGCCTTGTGACGTTGTATGTATCGGTAAAGCTTCCTTTGTGCAAGTGTTCTTTGTGCTCATAAATACGCCTTATAAGGTCGTTTGTTGATCCCTTATAAAGCACTTCGTTTGTTGAATTTGCAAGTATATAGAAATATCCAGACATATCTTACTCCTTTGATTATGTTTTTAATTATATACCCGTTTTGAGATATTATACTATTGAAATTTTTTATATCTGAGTAATTTTTACAAGGTGACGATATCCGTAAATTTTCTCAAATGTAAGACAAGTATTTGATTTTGAAAGTGCGTAAGAGGTTTCTCCATGCGCTATGCTTAGTCGAAACGAGTATTGTTATCCTGACTTAAATCTCAAAGTACTAATTTAATCTTATCAAAAGGCATAATATAAAACTTCGAAAAATTGTGAGACTCTCTAACCCTCGTCTCGACCGAGCGAAGCGAGTGGAGAGATCTCTGGCCACCCTGATATAATTATTATAGTAGGGGTGTCTAGTTGATTTTTCTGACTTATTAGTTAGTGCATTTTTATTAAGGTTTTATAGATATCTTTTCAATTTAGCTTTCTTATGCTATAATATCATAATCAGAGAGGTTTTTATGGGATATTTTTTTAGGACTGAGCCTGATAGCGGATTTGATTTTAATATGCATCTTGTGCGCTTGGGTTTGATTTTATTTTTGCTTATTATTTATAGATTTAGGAAGAAAGCCTGGCTTTTGAAGAGTCTTCTTATGGCTAGTGTGTTTTTACAAGTAGTCTTGTATTTGTGGTACACTCAGAATCATAACCTGCTTTTGCACGAGGGTTTGCCTTTGTATCATTGTAGATTAGCCGGGATATTTTTGCCTTTGTCTTTCTTTTTGAAAAAAGAGAAGATGATGGCCTATTTTTCTGACCTTGCCCTGGTGGGGACCCTGGTTGCCTTTTCCGTACCAGATCCATCAGCCTATGCTTGGCCACATATTACAAATATAACCTACATTGCCAATCACTACGTCCTTATGGCTTGTGGCATGCTTGTGGCTATATCAAATCATAGGAGGATTGATTTTAGGACCATAGTGGGCTTTAGTCTTTTTATGAATTCGGTGATTTTTGCCTTAGACTTGCTCCTTGAGGCAAATTATGGATATCTTATAAGGGTGCCGATAGAGTTCTTCGCGAGCGTACCTAGCCTTGTAGTTTTCCTTGTAATGACTTTGCTAATAAGCCTGATTATCTTTTTGATTGAAAATGTTAAGGCAAAAGTTCGGGACAATTGACTTATTTTTTCTATATATTATTAGCTAGCTAAATAATTTTAAAAATATAGGAAGGAGTAAGGCGACTTTCTAATAGGCAAGAAGAAATACGGCCTGTCCCAAGTTATAAATTTGAATATGTTTCAGATATACGAGGGATTTGTCCCTCTTTCTTTTTCCCTATAGTTCTTGCTTGCTTTGATCTTGCGCACAGAAAGAAAGGCCAGCAAGTTTAGCCTAGATTAAAAAGATGGATATTATCGATTTAATTTCACAAGTAGGTTTCCCAATTGTTATGAATCTGATTCTGATTGTCCAAATAAATGGCAAGCTTGATGAGATTCTTAGGGAAATCAAGAAGTAGGAGGACTATGACTGTAGAGAAAATGATTGATTTTGCCCTCTCCAAAAAGGGGAGGGTGGCTTATTCTATGTCTTATCCAAGAAGGCTAGGGCCAAAGTTTTATGATTGCTCATCATTTGTTTATTATGCCCTGATTGCGGGAGGCTTTCTCCCCAGAGGATCTCTTATAGGTAATACCGAAACACTCTATAAGCTAAATGGCAAGGTATTAAGAGAAATTTATTCTTATAAGGATGTCAGAAGAGGTGATATTTTTATAAGGGGAATCGAGGGCAAGTCTTTTGGAGCGGCAGGCCACACCGGGATTTTCCTAGCAAAAGATAGGATTATCCACTGCTCTTATAGCCAGGGTGGAGTGGCCATAAATGATAAGAAAAATGGTCTTAATAATTACCTAGGGCAAAAAAGGTCTAATAGGGAAAGATATTTTAGACCGGTATCTGGCAAAGATAAGCTAGAACTTACCATAGATAGGATTGGCATGGCTATCATAAGAGTGGCTACAAATGTAAGGGCAGCCCCCACCAGGCTTAGCCCTATAGTAGCAGTCTATTACCCGGGTCAGAAAGTATACTATGATAGGCTAGTCGAAAACGAAGGCTATCTCTGGGCTTCTTATATAGGCAGGACCAGTGGCAAAAGAAGGTATGTAGCAATCAAAAAAACTTGAAGGAAGAAACGAGCATGATGATAAAAACATCGGTCAAAGCTTAGCTTTTATGACCGGTGTTTTTTCTTTGTCTATTTTTCAAGTAGGCTTAATAGCTATAAGATTAGAAAAATCCAAGCTAAAGCCCTATAAAAAATCGATTTAAGGGTATAATATAGTTAAGAGAATGTTTATAATTAAATGAAAACATGGA
Organism: uncultured Anaerococcus sp.; assembly: GCA_945916625.1. Next base: position 1,045 of record CAMEGY010000074.1, on the reverse strand, counting down.
GAAAGGAATTATTATGAAAAAGAAATTTAGAATATTATCACTTGCAATGAGTCTTGCCTTTGTAGGACCAAGTGTAGCTATGGCAGCTGATTCTAATCTTGATTCTAAAATAGTTAACCTTGATAAAAAAATCGAGAAACTTGAAGAAGAATACAAAGTTCTTGATAGTACTTACAAAGATGTGAAGAAATATTCCAAAGCATATGTAGACAAGAATGGCAACTATGTCACAAACAAAGAAGCTTACGAAGAAAATCTTCTTAAGATTTCTAGCAAACTAGACCAATATGTTGGAAACGCAGTTCCTTCAATAGAAGCACCTATGCTTGGTGTATATTTCTTAAATGGTGCACAAATTAATGGATACACTGTTCGTCCACAAAACGCCAACGACCTATATAATTACCTAAAGAGCTACTTTGTACTTAAAGATGGGCTTAGCGAGTCAGCCTATGACGCTCTACTAAGAGATTATGTAAATGCTATTTCTGATAATGTCCTATTAAAAGATGTTAAGGGAATAACAAATACATTCAAAGAAGATGCAGAAAAGAAAAAACAAGAACTTGATGCAGCTAAGGCTTTGAGAAAAAAATATAAAGAAGAAAAACATGATAGTGTTGTAGAAAGGCTTGAAGCTGCAATTGCTAAATCAGAGCTTACAATCAAAACTTGCGAAAATGTACTAAAAAATTATCCAAAAACTGTAGCTCCTGTAAGAGGTAAGCTTGAAAAAATGCTTAAAGAGCAAAAAGAAATAGTAAAAAGATCTAAATTAGCTTTAGAAAAATACAAAAAAAGCCTATAGAGATTGAAAAACCACCCTTTGTTGACAAAGGAGCCTGTAAATATTATAATTAGGCTAGCAAGCGAATGCTTGTGAGGAGAAGAAGAATGAACAAAAAACTGATTGCAAGCCTATTGGCTCTAGGACTAGTATTGAGCCCAGTGACAGGCGCTATAGGCGATACCTATACTGCTAGAGCACTTGCTGCTGAAAATCTAAAAGATGTCTCACTTCACACATAGGCTATAGCCAAAGTTT
>CAMEGY010000073.1 GCA_945916625.1 uncultured Anaerococcus sp. | reverse complement strand
GTCAGGATCAACAACAAGTGTTGCTCTGTGAGCCTTGCCTGAGTCATCAAGTAGGCCAAGCGCTTCTGTAAGCTCTTTATTAGAATCGCCTATCATTGTATACTCAATCTTGCCTATAGCTTCTGAAGCATCGTGCCAAGCCTTGTGAACAAAGTGTGTATCTACAGACACTGAGTAAACCTCTGCACCTAGCTCTTTAAGCTCTGCATAAGCTTCTTGCATATCTTCAAGCTCTGTTGGGCAAACAAAAGTAAAGTCAGCTGGGTAGAAAATAAGTACAGAATAAGATCCCTTTAGGTCCTCATTTGTAACTGTTATAAACTCATCCTTAGCTGGATTATAAGCATCTAGTGTAAATTCTGGTAATGTTTTTCCGATTAAAGCCATTATATACTCCTTAAAATTTATTTTATTTGAGAAACATTTTCTCTGACAATAATAATTATAATCATTCTAATCTAAAAAGTCAAGTACTTATGCTCAAAAGCTATTATGTTTGAGTAATAAGCTTGTTTTTTGGGGGAAATCGACATAGTATTCAAATCGAATAAAATAAGTTTTAAATGAAATAGAAATAAAATAACAGATGAATATAGAAAAAAGAACAGACTTGTTAAGACTTTCTAGAGGAATAAATTTTAAAAAAAATAAAATATAGAAAAAAATAAATAAAATTAATTGCTATCATATATAACATAAAAAAGGCCCTTAGACTAAAAAAGATTTTTCTAAGGGCTAAGAATATTCTATTAAGCCTTGCCTCTATTAAGGATTAGAGATCCAGAAAGTACTAAGACCATACCTATAGCAAGATTAATTGTGAAGGCTTCTCCTAGGGTTAGGACCGATAGGATTGAGCCAAATAGAGGTATAAAGAGTTTGTATACTCCAAATTCTCCAGCTGAGTGGTATTTTAGGACGATAGTCCAGATTGTAAAGGCAGTTGCCGATATAAAGGCTCCGTAGCTTAGTAAAAGCACAGCCTTTGGAGTAAAGATTAGGTTTGACTTTGAAAGGATTAGACCAGTTATAATCATAAGGATTGATCCGACTATAAATTGGGCTCCCATCAAGAAATAGGAATTTTCCTTTTGGCCATATTTTCTAATAAGGACTGTACAAAGGGCGTTGACTGTTGTAGACATAATGATAAAGCCATCACCAGTAAGTTTAAAGCCCTCACTTGCATTTCCTTTGCCAAGGTTTGTTATGATAATACCAGCAGTTCCTAAAATAAGAGCTAGGATCATATTTTTATTTATCTTATCTCCTGGCAACATAAGCATTGAAAAAATTACAACTATAAATGAGTTTGAGGCCTGGATTATAGATGATTTTACACCAGCTATATGGGATAGGCCTATATAATAAAAGATATATTGGATAAAGGTTTGGAGGATTCCGACTAGGATTATAAACTTCCAATTAATTTCATTTTTCTTTATCTCTTCCTTATTAAAAATCTTTAGGTATAAAAAGGTAATTAGACCAGCCATAAAAAACCTAAGTCCTGCAACCAGAATTTTTTCTCCTGTATCAGCGGCTCCAATACCCATCTCGAGGTAGGTTGTTTTTATGGTTGGGATTGCTGATCCCCACAAAAACATGGCTATAATAGAAAAGATAATAGCATTTTTCTTATTTTTTAACAAATTTGCCTCCTTAAAAGCATACATACTACTTATAGACTGTACCAAATATAATTAATTTAGCAAAATGAAGAGAATTTGGACAATTATTTAAAGTATTAGCCTATAAATAAGCTTTGAAAAATAAGGTGCTAATTTAATTTTCAACAGAAAAATCCATTATTGACCCTATCTTTAATATGGAATTCTTGCTATAAGTTGTTCTTATATTAAGCATAAATTATTTGTATTTTACAAAGCTTTCAGGATATTATACTATAATTATGAAAACGTAATCATAGAGAAAGGTGAAAAGAGGTAACTATGAAAAAAGTTGAGAAAATATCGGGCAAGGCGCTAATACCTTTTTTAGTGTTTATTTGTGTTTACTTAGTTTCAGGTATAGTACTTCACCTAAATGGAGTAGAAATGGCGTTTTATCAATTGCCTGCACCAGTTGCAGCATTTATTGGTATTATAAGTGCCTTTATACTATTTAAGGGAAGTATAGACGAAAAATTTGATAATTTGGTAGAAGGATGTGGAGATTCTAACATTATCATCATGTGTTTGATTTACTTACTAGCAGGAGCTTTTTCCGCACTTGCATCAGCTTCTGGAGGAGTAGAATCTGTTGTAGGCTTAGGCATGACCTTCATCCCAGCTAGGTTTTTAACTGCAGGAATATTTTTAATAGCATGCTTCTTATCGATAGCTACTGGATCATCCGTTGGAACTATTACAGCTCTAGGCCCAATAGCAATAGGCTTGGCTGAATCAGCTGGTATAAATCTTCCGATGATGCTTGGAGCACTGGTGGGTGGATCTATGTTTGGAGATAACTTATCAATTATTTCTGACACAACAATAGCTGCCACTAGGACTCAAAACTGTGATATGAAAGATAAGTTTAGGATGAACTTAAAACTTGCCCTACCAGCAGGAATAATAACCTTTATCCTACTTCTTATATTTGGGTCTCCAGAAACTCAAGTTAGTCATGACCAACTAAGCTATGAATTATTACATATAATCCCATACATATTTGTTCTAGTATTTGCCCTAATGGGAGTAAATGTATTTTTAGTCTTAACTGGCGGGATTGTCCTATCCGGTATTGTATTACTAATGAATAATGGATATGACCTATTAGCCCTATCCCAATCAATCTGGCAAGGATTTACTGGGATGTTTGAAATATTCTTACTATCACTCCTTATAGGTGGCTTATCAAATATGGTTACCAAGGAAGGTGGTATAAACTGGATAATTTCAAAAATCAAGAAATTTGCCAAGGGTGAAAAATCTGGTGAGCTAGGCATAGCTGCCCTAGTATCTATGGCGGATATAGCAGTTGCCAACAATACAGTGGCAATCATTATCTCCGGACCTATAGCCAAAGAGATGTGTAACGAGTACAAGATAGATCCAAGAAGAAGTGCATCTTTGCTAGATAGCTTTTCTTGTGTATTCCAAGGTTTAGTTCCATATGCTGCCCAAGTACTTATAGCAGCAGGATTTACCAATGGAGCGGTAGCGCCATTCCAATTGATGCCATTTTTCTGGTACCAGTTTATCTTAGGGATAATATGTATAATCTCTATCTTTATTCCATTTACAGCTGCAAAAGATAAGTGGAATTTTGAGTACGATATGCCAGAATCAAAAGTTCAAGCACACATTAATAGCCTGGAAGGCACTGTAGGAGTTCAAGCTTAGTTAGGTCTAAGTATTCCTTACAAAGACTTGATAAGTTCCTAGATGACTTATACACATAGCCTATATCCATATATAATTTTTTTGGATTTTCAAGCTTTACAGCCATTATATTAGGAAATCCATTACTAGGATGCAGGCAACCAGTACCTATATTAAATGAGTTTGTGCTAGAAATAATACCCAAAGTAGTACCCCTATCTTGAGTATAAATAACTTGTTGGTGGTCTGGAATTCTTACAAATTCTTCTGGTAAAATCTGGGTATCATCTTGCTCATAGATTACCATAGGGTAGTCATAGAGGTCTGAAATTGTAATAAGTCTTTCACTTGCCAAGGGGTGTTTGTCATTCATGAATACATGAGGGATCACTTCAGCAATTGATACATATGATAGATGTTTCTCTTTAAACAAATCTAGGATAGCTTCCCTGTAAGATTCGTTTATATAAATAAAAGCTAAATCAGAATAATCGTTTTCAACATCATTGATAGCACTAAGGGAGGTTGTTTCTTTCAGGTAGAACTTAAAAGGAGAGTCCTCGTGCCCTCTTGTAAGTTTTATGAAAGCAGACACTATAAAATTAAAATGTTGGCTAGATATTCTAAGTTCGGTGATATCGCTTTTATCAACTGAATACTGCCTTTGAAGATCTTTGTATTTGTTGATTAACTCATTGCATTTTACAAGATATTCTAGGCCCTTTACGGTTGTCTTAGTACCAGTATTTGACCTATGAAAAATTTTAAAACCTAGGTCTTTCTCAAGGTCATTGATAGCCATAGAAATAGCAGGTTGAGAGGTATATAAGTTTTCTGCAGCCTTGGATATAGATCCAGCTTTGGAAACTTCTATAGCATATAAAATCTTATTAAGGTTCATAATTCCTCCTTTGGTGTTTCACTTCATTATATAATAATTAAATAAAAAAAGAAAGGATTTAAAAATGTCAGAAAATAAAAATAAAAACTTTGCAACAGAAACTATACACGCAGGATCAATTAAGGATACCTATGGTTCTTTAGGTCTGCCTATCTATCAAACTTCAACTTTTATCTTTGATAGTGCAGAACAAGGGGGAAGAAGATTTGCCCTAGAAGAAGATGGCTTTATATATTCAAGACTAGGCAATCCTACAAATAATGCAGTTGAAGAAAAACTAGCCGCACTTGAAGGAGCAGAAGCAGCTGTATCGACAGCTTCTGGTATGGGTGCTATAACATCATCAATATGGCCATTTATACAAGCAGGAGATCATGTTTTAGCTTGTGGAACCCTTTATGGCTGTACATTTTCTTTCTTAAACGAAATCAGAAAATTTAATATAGACGTTGATTTTGTTGATATGACTAACATCGAAGAGGTAGAAAGTCACCTAAAAGATAATACAAGGATCGTATATCTAGAAACACCAGCAAACCCAACATTAGATATTATAGATATAGAAGAAGTATCAAAAATAGTAAAGGCTAGATCAAAAGACATCTTAGTTATAGTTGACAATACATTTTCTACTCCATTCTTACAGCAACCACTAAAATTAGGAGCAGATATAGTCGTACACTCTGCAACAAAGTACCTAAATGGTCACGGTGACGTTATAGCAGGATTTTCTTGTGGATCTAAAGAATTAATGACCCAGGTAAGACTAGTAGGACAAAAAGACTTTACCGGAGCTGTTTTATCAGCCCATGATGCCTTCCTAATATTTAGGGGAATGAAGACATTAGAAATCAGGATGAAAAAACACGTAGAAAATGCTAAAAAAGTTGTAAAAGCCCTACAAGAGCATAAAAATGTAGAAAAAATTTACTATCCTGGCTTAGAAAATTTTAAAAATCATGACGTAGCTAAAAAACAAATGAAAGATTACGGCGCAATGATAACCTTTGAAGTAAAGGGCGGAATTGAAGCGGGAAGAACTGTTATGAACAATGTTAAGCTATGTACCCTAGCGGTAAGCTTGGGAGATGCGGAAACTTTAATAGAACACCCAGCAACAATGACACACTCAACATATTCAGAAGCAGAATTAAAAGAAGTAGGTATAGCACCAGGGCTAATTAGAGTATCTGTAGGTCTAGAAGATAGTGAAGACATCATAAACGACCTTACCCAAGCCCTAGACCTAATAAAATAATATACTTAAGGCAAGCATAATAGTTAATATTTTTGTCCAAAAGCACTAGTAATTGAAATCAAAAAAATCAGGGGTGGATAATCTATCCCTGATTTTTGCTTGCATAATAGATTGAACTAACTTAGAGATTTTGATTTATTGCTGTTTATCTTAGAAGGTAGTGTTTTTATTCCAGTCGCTCCTGTTCGTCTTTATCTCTCTCGATTCGCTGCGAGGTGGTTT
>CAMEGY010000072.1 GCA_945916625.1 uncultured Anaerococcus sp. | reverse complement strand
CCATGGTTCATGCTTCGCATTCACCAGGACAAGTCTATAACATCGCTAAGACTTACCTCAGTTCGCTATTGATCACTGGGATATGTCTATAGGCTCTGCATAAGACTTTCCATTGCTCATGCTTCGCATTCGCAAGGACAAGTCTATAAAGCTCCACCAGCATCTCATACTTTGGGGTGTTTTTTTGTACATACACCGGTTATGAGCAAGATTATAACAGTTTTTCGGATTCATTACGTTCATCTCGAAAATGAAGCGTACTTTGTACACTTCACCCAAGCGTGGGACTAGGTCACAGGTATCGATTCCCTGGCATCAGCACGCTGTCGGACACTATGGAATTTATTTTCGTAGGTCGCTATCGCTTGCTAGGATATGCCTGTAACTATGCATAAGATTTTCCACCAAGTATTTCAAATTTTAAGTAATTTTTTATTCTTGCGACCGCTTAGAGAAGTTTATAGCAGTTTTTTGGGCTAGCATTTTATTATAATACTAAGACACTTTTAGTTTATTATAATTAATTTATTATCTTATGTTTTGGGGTAATAGTATAATGTATGAAGTACATATTAGAAAAGGAGATTTTATGGATTTTATTAAACTTGCTGAAGAGCGTTATTCGTTAAAGAACTATGATGGTAGGAAGGTTGATAAGGATAAACTTGATGTGATTTTAAAGGCTGCCAATCTTGCACCTACTGCCAAAAACCTTCAAAACAACTTCATCTATGTAGCAGAGTCTGAAGAAGCTCTTGCCAAAGTCGATGAGTTAACACCTTGCCGCTATGGGGCTAGTACTGTTCTTATTATTTCTTATGATAGGTCAAATGTTTATACTTATCCTGGTGGTAAATATGATTCTGGTTTTGAAGATGCCGCTATTGTTGCTACACATATTATTCTTGCAGCTAAATCTGTTGGTGTAGATTCTTGTTGGATTAATAATTTTGATCCTGACCGTGCAAGAGAAATTTTTGGTCTTTCAGAAAATGAAGATGTAGTTTGCCTAATTGACCTTGGCTATCCTGCGGAGGGAGCAGGTCCTCTTGCCAATCATTCAAAACGTAAAGCTCTTGATGAATTTGTAAAATATATGTAATAAAGGTAAAAAACTAAAAAACCCCGAGAATTTTCTCGGGGTCTTTCTTATGCTTTTTCTTATGCTTGTGTAATTGTATATGGAGCTTTCTCTATAGTTTCCATTTCAGCGTTGGCTTTTGTAGTCAGAGGGCCTTTCTTTGTTTCAAGTACTCCTGACTTTAGGACATCATCCATAGCTTTGTTTACATCCTCATCTTGATAGCTTGCTTGAGGATAGTCTACTGAGATAGTTCTTTGAGTATTTTCAGCATCCTTGAAATATAGTTTTAGTTTTTTATTAGTTATTTTTTCCATCTATTAATCCTTTCTTATAGAAGATTGCCTGAAGCAATTTCTTCTTCATTTGTCTTTGTAACTACATATTTAATTGCTTGATTATTGCCTTCTACTAGACTTAGATAAGCATTTGCAAACATTTCAAAATTCTCTTTTTGGCTATTTTCGTTTACCTGAGAAAAAGTTTTGCTATATGTTTTCTTACTAGCTCCATCTGAATCTTGTATTTCGTATTTGATCTTAATTTTCATTTCTACTCCTTGTTTTATATTTTTATTGGCGCCGTACTAATAAGTAGAAAAATTTCATAAAATGTCCCTAAAATTATTGACAATTTTAACTCATATGTTATAATATTCATATGAAAGGTCAATCATATGTGTTGAGTTAAAGATGAAAGGAAACCTATGAAGGTAGATTTAAAAAGTATATCAGATAACACCCTAAGTGACCTGGCCGACTTGTTCAAGATATTCTCTGACTCTACAAGGATGCGAATTATGTATAAGCTCTTTGAAGGGCCAGTTAGCGTAGGCGACATTGCGGAAGCCCTTGATATGAGCCAGTCAGCAATAAGCCACCAGCTTAGGAATCTCAAGGAAAACAAGCTTGTCAAAAGCGAAAGAGAAGGCAAATCTATAAAGTATTCCCTTCTTGATGACCACGTCAAATTAATAATAGAAATTGGTCTAGAACATATTACAGAATAAAAGAGAGGAAATATATATGAAAAAGAAATTTAAATTTGAAGGATTGAAGTGCGCTAATTGTGCAAACAAAATAGAAGAAGCCATCTCAAAGATGGATGGGGTAGAAGACGTGAAAGTCTCATATCTTTCTGAAAAGGTAAAATTTGAACTTGCTGATGATATTGATCTTGATAATTTAATCGAAGATGCAAATAAGATTGCCGATAAGATCGAGCCAGGTTCTAGAATCGTGGTAAAATAATGTTTAAGTCAATGACAGATGAGCACAAGCAGACTTTATATAAGCTTGTCTTGATAGCTATCCTAAGCTTTGCTCTTTCATATTTTGCATCCCGCATAATGGGGATGAACCGTATCATCCTTACAATTTGGTTTTTAATCCTATACTTGGCTGCATCGTTTGATGTAATCAAGGAAGCCATTGCAAACCTCAAACGTGGCCAGGCCCTAGACGAGAACTTTCTGATGACAATTGCTACAGTTACAGCATTTTTAATCGGTGATTATCTAGAAGCTATTTCTGTAATGGTGTTTTATGGTTTTGGGGAACTTTTTGAAGATATAGCCACCCACAGATCCAAGGAAAATATCAAAAGTCTTTTGGACCTAGTTCCAGATTTAGCAAACAAGCTAATGGACGATGGGACAATCGAGGAAATCGACCTAGATGATGTAGAAGTGGGAGATATCCTAATGGTTCGTGATGGTGAAAAAGTCGGTGTAGACGGAGTAATCACCGAAGGAGTATGCCTGGCCGACACATCTTCAGTCACAGGGGAATCCATGCCGGTAGAACTGGGTGTAGGGGATGAAATCATATCCTCATCTATAGTTAGCCAGGGCATTATAAAGTACCAAGCTACAAAAGAATTTGACGATTCTGTTGCAGCTAAAATAATCGAGCTAATCGAAGATTCCCACATGTCAAAATCTGACAGCGAAAGACTGATTACAAAATTTGCTAGAATATATACACCAATAGTAGTTGGCTTTGCAGCACTACTTGCTCTAGTACCACCCCTATTTTTCGGTGGACAATGGTCAGACTACCTACTAAGAGCAGCTACCTTCCTAGTATTGTCTTGCCCATGTGCCCTAGTCCTATCAGTACCACTATCATTTATGTCAGGACTTGGCCTAGCCAGCAAAGAAGGCATCCTAATAAAGGGTAGCCAATTTTTTGAGGAACTACAAGCAGCAGACATCCTCTTATCAGACAAAACAGGGACACTCACCACTGGAGAATTCAAAGTAAACAAAGTAGAATTCCTAACAGATTACGATAAGGAAAGGGCCCTAGACTATATCTATAACATCGAAAAGATGTCCACCCACCCAATAGCCAGTGGCATAGTAAATTCCTTAGACAGGAAAGAAAACCCAGACTTATTTGAAAGTGTAGACAACAAAAGCGGCCTTGGAGTAATTGCCAAAACAAAACTCGGAGAAGAAATCAAAATAGGATCAGCTAAATTCCTAGAAATAGAAGAAGACACAGCTAGGGCAGTCTACCTTGGCATAGACGGCAAGGTTGTTGCCAAAATCCATATAGAAGATGAACTCAAAAAAGAAAGCAAAGATACAATCTCCTATCTCAAAAAATATTTCAAAAAAATAGCCGTTGTATCAGGAGATAGCAAGCAAGCGGTCAAACACACATCAGAAGAGTTAGGCCTTACTGATTACTATGCAGGCCTAATGCCAAAAGATAAGCTAGATGTAATGGATAAATTCAAAAAAGATGGCCACAAGGTAGTATTTGTAGGAGACGGTATCAATGACGCCCCAGTCCTCAAAAACGCAACAGTTGGCATATCCATGGGCGAGTCCGCATCAGATCTCGCCATAGAATCCTCCGACATCCTAATAGCAAACGGAGAATTTAGCCAGCTAAAAAAACTAATGCACATCACAAAACTAACAAACTCCACAGTAGTCCAAAATATCACATTTATAATGGCAGTCAAAGTCATAATCCTAGCAATGGGATTCTTCGGCCACGCATCAATGTGGCTAGCCATATTTGGAGACGTGGGAGTATCTATAATTGCTATATTGTGGGCGATGAGGATTCTTAAAAAAAGGTTATGAAAATAGCCTTTTTTTTATAGATTTTTTTCAATTAATTTGTATTTTAAATTACTGTAATACTATTGATTTAAATAATTTAAGAATAATTATAAGAAAATTAATATATCTTGGATATAAAAAACCCCATCTCGGATGGGGACAATTTTAATTTATCAAGGATAAACTACATATTTTCTTTTTCAACTCTCAAATTCTCATCCATTAGCTTCAAATAATAATCCTTAGCCACATCTATTTCAAATATTGATGAGTCTTTGAAAAAGCCTTTTATTTCTGCTATTAGTTCTTTCGTCTTGGCATCTTCTCCATATTTTTCTTTTAGCTCAGATGCTTTTTCTAGTTGGGCGTTTATTTTGTGGATTAGGCCCATGGTTCTTGCTTCTTTGTCATTTTCTATTAGAAGCTCTCTTAGGCTCCAGTGGATGTTGTTTTCTGTTGTTCCTGCCTTGTGTTGGACATTTGCACCAGAGTTTCTCAGATCATCTATGACGCTAAACATTTTTTCATTATCAAAATTAGAAAATAGTATAAAGTCAAAATCTATGTGAATATCTTCATCAACCACGTCTTTTTTCTCATCAGAAAATCCTTCAAGACCTAGTAGGTAGCCAACATAATGGTCAACGTGATTTTCGTCTACTTCTATGATTTCAACATCGTGACTAGCACAGATTTCCTTAAATTTATCATAGTCTTTTGCGTATTTTTTATTATAAAATAGTATTTCTGCCATATAATCCTCATTTCTCTTTCTTTTATATAAATTATACTAATCATAAAACTTAGGTCAATTTTTAAAAATGGGTATATATTATAAAAGACCATATTAGAAGGGGATTTAAGATGAACATAGATTTACAAATAGTTAAAACTGACAAAATGATTAGAAGAGTAAGACAAGTAAGGGCTATGATCAAACAGACTATGGCCAATATGGACAAGCAATATGAATACACCACGTCAACAATCTTTAGGGGCAATATTTTAGGTGATTTTATTAGAAATAAGAGGACAGATAAGATAAATTCGAATATAAATAAGGTTCAAAAAGAACTACTTAGACTTGAAGCAGACTTATTAATGTATGACGAAGATTTAGCAAAATATCTAAGACTGCCTGCCAAAATGACAAGCCCTTCTAGGGTAGATGGTGTCATCGGCGATATAGGCCTAAGGGCACAAATGAGATATAGGCAGTTTGATGTGGCAAAGAGCCTAAGAAATGTAGAAAAAATCCTCGATATACTCGAAAAAGATAAGAAGAAATTGAGATTTATCAAGAAAAGTCAAAAAGGATTAATATAAGATCTTATATAATAATAACTTTGTAATGAGAGGAGCTCCGGCTCCTTTTTTATTTAATAGATTTGATAAATAATTGTATTTATGGTCCTTGTACTCATAAGATACCCTGTTAGCTCTTCCAGAGGATATATCGAGATGGGGTTGGCGTATTCGGAAATACTCTCATGCACCGTGTCTGAAGCCCTATCCCCATTTTTGAAAAAAATGGATGGAAGGACTGATGCTTTAGTA
>CAMEGY010000071.1 GCA_945916625.1 uncultured Anaerococcus sp. | reverse complement strand
TTATCACGTCTCTTCTGATTTCGTCCCTATCCATGGCTATGTTTCGGGCTTTTCTAATTGCAATATCACTTGTCACGTCATTACCAATTGGGGATCCTGGCATGATTGTATTTTCATCAGTAACTTCGCCAGTATTTGGCACATTTGGAAGAGATATTCCCCTGTTGTCTATTGTTTGTACAGACATTGGGCTGAAGCCTTCAATTTCCATATCCTTAGCTGTGTAAGGAACCCTTATCAAATCACAAATTCCTTCTTTAGCTGTTGCTAACGCTTGGTTGTCATCTTTAAAAAATAAGAAAGTTACTTTTTTAAACGGAATCTCATCTCCATGGTAATTTTCATTTGGTTTAACAATCATTTCTTGGCCTTTCTTCCATTCTACAAGCTCAAAAGGACCGCTTGAAACTGGGTTTTGGCCGTAGTCGTCGCTATAGGCATCTTTTGAAACAATGCCAAGGGAAGCAAGGGTTGAAGTAAAGGAAATATCAGGCCTATCTAGGATAAGTTCCACAGTTTTATCGTCAATAGCCTTTGCTTCCTTAAATCTCTCGAGGTTGATACCTGCTGCTGCTTCATTTTTGGCAGTATTATAGGTAAAAGCAACGTCTTTGGCATTCAAAGTCTTTCCGTCAGCAAATTTAAGACCATCTTTTAGTTTTACTGTATAAGTCTTTTTATTTTCTGATAACTCATAAGATTCTGCCAAGTCTTCTACTATATGAAGGTCTAGGTCACGTTTTAGAAGAGCCGAATGAAAGATATTTGATTGGGAATGGGAGGATTCAAAAATTGGGTTAAAACCTTTTTCTGGCTCAAAGCCCACACCTAGGACAAGTTCGTCTTTTGGTCTTTCTTCTGGTTTTGCTACTCCTTCACTTGTCGAAGCTTTTTTTGACACATTATCCTTTGTGCTTTCTTTCTCATTAGAACCGCTGCCACATGCTGATAGGGCAAGAACTAGGGCCATTAGGCCAAAAACTTTTTTAATCTTATTTTTCATAATATCTCCTTTTATTTTTATTACAAATTTACAAATCAAGCCCACAAAAAAAGGCACACTATCCCCGCTTTCGAGGATGGTGTACCTTCATAGTACGATTTGAAAAAAAGACTTAAAATTATGTAGGCCCACTTCTGTGGGAAATTCTACTTCTTGTAGATTTTACTTTTAAGCTTCTATATGCTTTTCAAGCTCTAAAAGAGCCAGATTTATTAACTTTTTCATAGAGTAGTCATTTACACCTACAATTACATTGTCATCGTGGAGAAATGGAATCAAGATTCTTTTTGCCCTTGATGTAGAAACGGCTTCTGCCATACTAGCTGTAATTTCTCCGCACATTGAGTTTGTAAGTAGGATTCCAATAGGTCCTATAATTATATCTGCCATCTGAGAGTTTACAATAAGAGCATTTTCTCCTGTGCCTGCACGAGTCGCACCTGCCTTAAGCATGGCGCTTGTGGCGTGGGAATTTGTCCCTACACAAGTTATATCGATATCTTTATATTTTTCTCTGATGGAATGGACAAGCTCTCTTCCAAGCCCACCGCCTTGGGCATCAATTACTAAAATCTTCATACTAACCTCTCAAATTCCTTGTCACTATTATAACATAAAAATATTATTTCTTAAAATAATTTCAGCCTTATAAATTAAGGACATTATTTAAAGCATTCTTGCCCCTATAAATTTGTGTATAGAAAAAGGACCTCACAGGTCCCCTTCAAATAGAAAAGAATAAGTTAGTCCTAGTTTTCTAAAGGGAAAACTATAAGGAATTAATAATGAAAAACCTAGCTATTTGATAGCTGATTATATTATAACATATTTTTCACTTTATGCAAACTATTTCACAAATTTATTCTTTCCTTTGTTTTTCAACGCTTTATCTCAACATTGTCGTTTTCCTTACTCTTCATTAGATATTTTATCCACATCCTCGCTTTTCCCAATAAGGACAATGAGGTCATTTTTCTCGATAAGGGTAGTTGGATTTGGGTTTATAAGAGTTTTGCCATCCCTTTCAAAAGCAACTACGTTCAAATTGTATTCCTTTCTAAAATCAAGCTCCATAAGATTTTTACCAACCCAAGCTTGGTGGACCCTGATTTCTGCAAGGGAAAATTCACTAGAAAATTCTATAAACTCTAATAAATTTGATCCAGATATGACTCTGGCAAGTCTCTCACCACTTTCAAGTTCTGGGAAAATTATCTTATCAGCACCGATTTTTTGCAATATCCTTGCGTGGGTAATATTTGTAGCCTTGGCAATAACAGTAGCAATTCCTGCATCCTTGCATAACAAAGTAGCTTCGATTGAAGCTTCAATATTAGATCCCGTTGCTATAACCGCTATGTCAAAGTTGTTTATCCCAAGCTCCCTCATAGTTTCTTCGTCTGTCATATCAGCCTGGGCAGTGTAAGTCACTTGGTCTGCAAGCTTTTGGACCTTTGTATAGTCCCTATCTACAGCCATTACCTCTACACCTTTTTCAAATAATTTACGAGCCAGGGCAGACCCAAACCTGCCCAGACCTAATACCAATACATTTTTATCTCTCATTTTTTCTCCTTAACCTATACTAACAAAACTTTCTGGAAACCTAATTAAGCTCTTCCTTGCTTTCATACCAAAAGCAAATGCCATGGTCATTGGACCTAGGCGGCCAAGGTACATACAAAGAGTAATCAAGATTTTGCCATGCCTAGTAAGGCCCGCTGTTATTCCCTTGCTTGCCCCAACTGTGGCTAGTGCCGAAACTGTTTCGTATAAAATATCCACAAGGCCAGCATTTTCTGTAATGGTAAGTACAAAACTTACCGACAAGATAATACCAAAGGATACCAAAAAGATCGCAAGGGCCTTTCTAATAACTTCTATCCCGATGTGTCTGCCAAAAACCACCGGCTCATTTTCTCCTCTAATAACAGCTGCTGTTGATAAAATTAGGACTCCTAGTGTTGTAGTCTTAATCCCTCCTGCAGTCGATCCAGGGCTACCTCCTACAAACATAAGGCCCATAAGCATAAGGGCTGTGGAATCCTTGATTTTAGACAAATCTACAGAATAAAATCCTGCTGTCCTTGCAACTACAGATTGGAAGAAGGATTCGAGTAGGGATCCCTTTAGGCTTTCACCTTGCAAAACTCCTCCAGATTTTTCTAGGATATAAAACACTATAGTTCCCAAAAATAGTAGGATAGCTGTCATCATAAGGACAAGTTTTGAATGGGTCGAAATCTTTTTAAATGACCTTCTTCTAAAAAGTTCGCTTGTAACCACAAAGCCCAGACCACCTACAACTACAAGAAAAGACAGGGTGAAATTTATTAGAGCATCGTCCCTAAAAGGATAAATAGAGTCTCCCAAAATATCAAAACCTGCATTACAAAAGGCAGAGATCGAGTGGAAGATAGAAATCCAAACCCCATCTAAAAGCCCATAAAGAGGTACAAATCTAATTGATAATAGGATTGCGCCTAAGATTTCTGTTCCAAAAGTAAAAATAAGTACATATTTAAATAAGACAATCATCCCTTCAAGGCTTTCCACATTGAGCTGCTCTTTGAGGATTTGCCTTGACTTCATTCCGATTTTTTTGCCAAGAATTAGGGGAATGATTGAGGCTAGACTCATAACTCCAAGCCCACCTATCTGAATTAAAATAATAATTAGGATATGGCCGTAAGTGTTCCAATGTTCGAGAGTATTAACAGGAGTAAGACCTGTTACACAAGATGCGCTTGCAGCCACAAAAAATGCGTCAATTAAATCTGTCGCTTGGCCAGACTTAGTGAAAAATGGTAAGGATAATAAAATCCCACCGATACTAATAAGAATAGCAAAGCCCAAACTTAAAACGAGGGGCGGATTTAGGCTAATCTTATCGTAAATTTTGTTGATAAAATTTTTATTCATAACATCTCCTATAGGTTCATTTTACCCATAGACTGACTCTACCACCACTTAGAACGAGGTCAAAGCCTAAGATAAAATGTTTGTAAAATCTTTAAAGGATAATTTATCAAAGAAATATAAACTGTATAATGATATAAAAGGAGAATTTATGAAAAAGATACTTATAAGCTTATTTCTTGTTTTAGGAATCGTCTTCCCTTCAAAGGTAAGAGCAGATGAATTTAGGGAAATAAATATTGAAGCTAATATCGACAAGAAAGGCATAGGCCACGTCGAGGAAATTTGGGAAATTAACGAAAATGACACAGATTATACAGAAAGATATAAATTAATCGAAAACCTAAGAGGCCTTAAAATCGAAGACTTTAGGCTTGAAGCCTTTGGAAAGACATTTGACATAATAGATCCTTGGGATACGGACAAATCTTTTGAAGAAAAAGCCTATAAAGCAGGGATGATAAAAAGAGGCGACGACGAAGTAGAACTTTGCTGGGGCATAAGTGAATATAACGATAATACTTACAAATTATCCTACACCATAAATCCCCTAGCAATCGGCCTAACAGATTCTGATATGGTATTTTTTAACTTTGTGGGCGAAAATTTCGACCCTATGCCAGAAGTTGTAAACATCAAAATCAAGGGATACAAGCCATTTACTGATATAAAACTTTGGGGCTTTGGTCTTGAAGGGTCAATCGGAAATGAAAATGGCGAAATAATCCTAAAATCAACCGGAGATATAAATTATGCCACGGTTATGGTTAAGTTTCCAAAGGGTACATTTGCCACATCATACAAGGAAGATAAATCTTTTGAAGACTATGCTCAAAAAGCCGTAAAAGGCTCAAAGTGGGAAGAAAACGAAGGCAAATCCTACAAAATCCCTCTGCCAGCCTGGGCAAAAACCCTAATTGGATTAGGATTTGCAGTTGGCCTCTTAGGGATTTTTGCAGGAATCAGAGCTGCAGCACTTTCCTTTGATAAAAAAACTCTAGCAAATACCAAAGATTTACCAAAGCCAAAAGATTTAAAAAATAAATACTACAGGGAACTTCCTTACGACGGCCACATAGAAGATTTAGCCTATCTTTTTAATTATATGCCGATAGTAAGCCAGGATTTAGGTGCGGCCTACATGAATGCCTTCATCCTAAAATGGGCAATGGAAGGAAAAATCGACCTTGGCGATGAGAAAAAAGGTCTATTTGATTCAAATATAATTAGAATTCTATCAAGTCCTGAAAACATGGGCCCTATAGAAGAGTCTATTTTCACTATGCTATATGAGGCCTCTCTCAAAAATCACGATAATAGCCTAAGTGACAAAGATTTTGAAAAATACCTCGAGAAAAATGAAGATAAATTAGAAGATATCTATGAGGACTTAGAAGACAGATCAATAGCGGCCCTAAAAAATGGTGCCTATATAGAAGAATACAGGCACGAAAAATCCTTCCTAGGAAGCCATAAAACTGGTACGGAATTAAGAATTACTGACAAAGGCCTTATGCTATTTGAAAATATCATAAAGTTCAAATCCTACCTAGGAAACTACAAAAACCGAGGCACAAAAACTCCTGAAGAAGTAAAACTATGGAAAGACTATCTAATCTACTCCATCTTGCTAAACGAAGCAGAAGGCTTCCATGGTTTTGTAGATGAAAACTACTACGAACAACCATATTTCATCTACCACCCATACTTCTTCCACAATGCTCATTCCTACTCAAGCTCCATAAACGAAACTTATGCATCCACAACAGGATTTTCAACTGCAGGTTTTGGTGGGCAAACATCCGTAGGCGGAGGCGGAGG
>CAMEGY010000070.1 GCA_945916625.1 uncultured Anaerococcus sp. | reverse complement strand
AAGTACAGTAATTGCGACAGGTTTTGATAACACTGCTAGATCAAGAAGAACCGATAGAAATTCTAATAGGGCAGATGAGCTAAGAGCTCCACAAAGAAACACACAAAATACACAAAGTACACAAAACAGAAGATCATCAAATCCATTTGATGACATAGAACTTCCTGACTTCTTAAAATAATATGAGATGTCCCTATTGTGACTCCAAGAATACTAGAGTAGTTGATTCAAGATCGACTGATGATGACAGAGCCATCCGTAGGAGAAGACTCTGCGAAGATTGTGATAAGAGATTTTCAACCTACGAAAGGTATGAAGATTCTACAGTCATGGTTATCAAAAAAGATGATACAAGAGAGGCTTTTGACCCAAGGAAGCTTATATCAGGAATAGTTAAATCCTGTCAAAAACGCCCAGTATCAATGGATCAGATCGAAGAAGTAGCAAAAAACATCGAAACTAAAATCAACCATACTGGTAAAAAAGAAGTGACTTCAACATATATAGGAGAACTTGTCATGGATGAGTTAAAAGATCTTGATTCAGTGGCTTATGTCAGGTTTGCTTCAGTATATAGGGAATTTAAGGATTTGGAGTCATTCTATGAGGAGATTATAAATTTAAAAGATGATAAAGGTGCTAAATCTTAGCATCTTTTTTCTTTAAGGAAGAAATATGGACTTATTTGAACTAAATAGGCAAAGACAATTAGAAAAATCTGCCCCTCTTGCCGATAGGTTAAGGCCAAAAAGCCTTGACTCTTATATTGGTCAAGACCACTTAGTTGGAGAGGGTAAGATTATTAGAAGGATGATAAAGGCCGATAGGATTTATCCAATGATTTTTTACGGACCACCTGGTGTAGGAAAGACTACTCTTGCAAAGATAATCTCAAATACAACCAACATGGCTTTTGAAGAAGTATCAGCTGTTGCAAGTGGTATAGGAGACCTAAAGGAAAAAATACAAATCGCAAAGGACAATCTTTCATATGAAAATAAGAAGACAATACTTTTTGTAGATGAGATCCATAGGTTTAATAAAAGCCAGCAAGATTATCTTCTTCCATACGTAGAAGATACAACAATAATCCTAATAGGGGCAACTACAGAAAATCCTTATTTTGAAGTAAATAAGGCTTTGATTTCGAGGATGTATGTCTTTGAACTAAAAGAGTTAAGTGATGTGAATCTAAGCGATTTGATAGACCTTGCCCTAAATACAGACAGTATCCTAAAAGATAAAAATATAGTATTAGATGAAAAAGCAAGAAAAAAGCTAATAAGATATTCAAATGGAGATTCTAGAGCTCTTCTAAATGCTTTAGAAATAGCCATATTTTCAGAAAATGAAAAAGATGGTAGAATAGAAATAGACTCAGAAACTATAGAAAATTCTACTACAAGAAAGATAGCAGTCTATGATAAAGCTGGCGATAGGCACTATGATACAACATCAGCCTTTATAAAGTCTATGAGGGGGTCAGATATAGATGCCTCTTTGTATTATCTAGCCAAAATGCTAAATTCTGGCGAAGATATAAAGTTTATAGCAAGAAGGATGATTATATTTGCGGCAGAAGATATTTCAAATGCAGATCCACAGGCCTTAATACTTGCAAATGCTACATTCGATGCGGTCAATAAAATAGGAATGCCAGAAGCAAGGCTTATACTAGCTCAGACAGTTACATACCTTGCTGCGGCTGAAAAAAGTAATTCAACTTATCTTGCAATAGATAAGGCTATGAAATTTGTAAGAGAAAATAAAGACCAACCAGTGCCAAATAAACTTAAAGACAGTCACTATGAAGGATCTAAAAACCTAATAAAAGATGAGTATTTATATCCCCATGATTATGGAGGTTTTGTTATCCAAGACTATTTACCAGATGGTTTTGTAGGTGAAAATTTTTATAAGGCCAAATATATTGGCTATGAAAAAGAAATGATTGAAAGATTAGAAAAAATGAAGGAAGGCAAAAATGAAGATTAGACAATTGATTAAAGAAGCGGAAAGCTTCGTAGATAAAGATGTAAAGATTGAAGGTTGGATAAGAAACTCAAGATTTAGCAAGAACGTAGGTTTCATAGAAATTAACGATGGTTCTACCTTTAATAACTTCCAAGTAGTTGTTCCAAAGGAAATCGAAAACTATGAAGAACTTGATAAGCAACACCTATCAGCTTCACTTGCTGTAGAAGGTAAGTTTGTTGCAACAGGAAATGAAAGAAACCCATACGAAATTCAAGCAAATACTGTAAGAGTTTTGGGTGAATCTTCTGATAAGTTTCCAATCCAAAAGCAAAGACAAACCTTTGAATTTATGAGAACTATCCCGCACCTAAGACCTAGAACAAACACCTACAGGGCTGTTTTTAGACTTCGCTCAATACTTGCTTTTGGTCTTCATAAATTCTTCCAAGAAAGAGACTTTGTCTACGTAAACCCACCAATAATTACAGCAAGCGATGCTGAAGGTGCAGGTGAGATGTTTAACGTAACAACAATAGACCCAAATGATCCACCAAGAACAAAAGAAGGATCTATTGATTACCACAAGGACTTCTTTAGCAAAAAATCCTACATGACTGTATCAGGACAATTAGAAGCAGAAGACTATGCCTTAGCTTTCGGTAATGTTTATACTTTTGGTCCAACCTTTAGGGCAGAAGTTTCTAACACATCGAGGCATGCTGCAGAGTTTTGGATGCTAGAGCCTGAAATGGCCTTTGCTGATTATAATGTCTGCATGGATACAGCAGAAGATATGATTAAATATGCAATTGACTATATCCTAGAAAATGCCCAAGATGAAATGGAATTTTTCAATAAATGGATTGATAAGGGCCTTATTGAAAGACTAACAAAACTCCGTAATTCAGAATTTGCTAGGATAACCTATACAAAGGCTATAGAACTTCTTAAAGAATCTGGAGAAAAATTCGAATTCCCAGTTGAATGGGGCATGGATTTACAAACTGAACATGAAAGATACCTATCAGAAAAAATCGTAGATGGGCCAGTATTTGTAACTGACTATCCAAAGGACATCAAGGCCTTCTATATGAAAAGAAATGACGATGGCAAGACTGTAGCAGCTTTTGATATGCTTGTGCCAGGTGTAGGTGAACTTATCGGTGGTTCTCAAAGAGAAGAAAGATATGACGAGCTTGTCAAATCAATGGAAGATAATGGTCTAAACCCAGAAGAATACCAAAACTACCTAGACCTAAGAAGATTTGGTACAGTTGTTCACTCAGGCTTTGGTCTAGGTTTTGAGAGAGCTATGATGTATGTAACAGGCATGAAAAACATTAGAGACGTAATAGCTTATCCAAGATATGTAAACGCCTTTGCAAGAGAAAATTAGGAGAGACGATGCAAGAATATAATCCAAATGCCATTGAGAAAAAATGGCAGAAAATATGGCAAGAAGAAAAAACTTTTAAGTCAGAAATAGATTCATCAAAGAAGAAATTCTATCCTTTAGTAGAATTCCCTTATCCATCAGGACAAGGACTCCACGTTGGTCACCCACGTCCATATACAGCTATTGACGTAGTTTCTCGTAAGAGGAGGCTTGAGGGCGAAAATGTTATGTATACAATGGGTTGGGATGCCTTTGGTCTTCCTGCAGAAAACTACGCAATTGAAAATAAAATTCACCCAGCAATTATTACAGAAAAAAACATCGAACACTTTAGGGGACAGATGGAATCAATTGGTTTCTCATTCGATTGGGATAGGGAAATCAATACAACAGATCCAGATTATTATAAATGGACTCAATGGATATTTTTACAAATGTTTAAGAAAGGCCTTGCCTATAAGTCAGAAACATCTGTAAACTGGTGCCCATCATGTTTAGTAGGTCTTGCCAACGAAGAAGTAGTAGACGGCAAGTGCGAAAGATGTGGCACAGAGGTAGAACATAAGCTTAAAAATCAATGGATGCTAAAAATAACTGCCTATGCTGATAGGCTAATCGACGACCTTGACGAAGTTGACTTTGAAGAAAGGATCAAAACCAGCCAGATAAACTGGATTGGTAGAAGCCATGGTGCTGATGTTAATTTCAAAATTAAAGATAAGGACGAAGAACTTACAGTTTATACAACTAGACCTGATACAATCTTTGGTGTATCCTACATGGTTGTATCACCAGAACATCCAATCTTAGAAAAATATAAAGACGAGATTAAAAATTATGATGAAATCGTAGACTACCAACATAAAGCAAGTCTAAAATCTGAATTTGAAAGGTCAGAATTAAATAAGGACAAAACTGGTGTAATGATAGATGGACTATCAGCAATAAATCCACTAAACGAAAAAGAAATTCCAATCTGGGTTTCTGACTATGTCCTAATGGGATACGGAACAGGGGCAATAATGGCAGTTCCAGCCCATGATGAACGTGATTTTGAATTTGCTAAGAAATTTGATATGCCAATCATTCCTGTATATGATTCAGAAGAAGACCTACCTGTGACAGACATAGAAAAAGGTACATCAATTAATTCTGACTTCCTAAATGGCTTATCTGCAAACGAGGCAAAGAAAAAAGCTATTGAATATATAGAAGAAAAAGGTCTTGGAGAAGCTAAGACCAACTTCAAACTCCGTGACTGGGTATTTTCTAGACAAAGATACTGGGGCGAACCAATACCAATGGTTCATTGTGACGACTGCGGTTGGGTGCCAGTCGATGAAAAAGACCTACCAGTAAGACTGCCTGACATAGAATCTTACACACCAACTGCTACAGGTGAATCTCCACTTGCAAAGATTGACGAATTTGTAAACACAACTTGTCCACACTGTGGTAAGCCTGCAAAAAGAGAAACAGACACTATGCCACAATGGGCAGGATCTTCTTGGTATTACCTAAGATATGCAGATCCTCATAATAGTGAGGCCCTAGCAAGCAAGGAAGCCCTAGACTACTTTACACCAGTTGATTGGTACAATGGGGGAATGGAACACACAACCCTCCACCTTCTTTATTCAAGATTCTGGCACAAGGTTTTATATGATCTTGGAGTAGTTCCAACAAAAGAGCCATATATGAAAAGGACAAGTCATGGCATGATCCTAGGTCCAGATGGCCAAAAGATGAGCAAATCTCGTGGTAATGTTATAAACCCAGATGACATAATTAGAGATTTCGGCGCTGATACACTTAGGACCTATGAAATGTTTATGGGAGATTTCTCATCAGTAGCCAAATGGTCAGATGAGGGGGTGAAAGGTTGTAGAAAATACCTAGAAAGAGTCTATAACCTCTTAGATTTAGTCGAAGACGGAGATTCTTATTCAGAAAAATTAGAAATCCTAATCAATCAAACAATCAAAAAGGTAAGCGAAGATTACGAAAATCTTAAATTCAATACAGCGATCGCTCAGCTAATGACACTTTCAAATGAAATGAGAGCCCTTGGTAAAATCACAAGAAAAGATTTTAAGACCTATATAACCCTCCTAAACCCAGTTGCGCCTCACCTTACAGAAGAACTTTGGGAAATGGCAGGATTTGAAGGAAGGCTTACAGAAACTACCTGGCCAAGCTATGATGAAAATAAGCTAAGCCTTGATACAGTTGAACTTCCTGTACAAGTTAATGGCAAGATGCGTGGTAAGATTACTATATCAAAAACTGCAAGCCAGGATGAGGCCTTAGAACTTTCAAAGGAAGATAATAACGTAAAAACTTATATTGAAGGAAAAGAACTTAGAAAAGTAATCTATGTTCCAGGCAAAAT
>CAMEGY010000069.1 GCA_945916625.1 uncultured Anaerococcus sp. | reverse complement strand
AAATGCTGGCGATAAGCTGACTAGACTTTCTGATAGACAGCTTTGGGATAAGGTATATGCAGATTATCTAAAAAACTTAGATCAAAACAAGCCAGTAATTGCAGCTGGGGACTTCAATGTTGCCCACAACGAAATCGACCTTGCCCATCCAGAAAATAACCGCATGTCAGCAGGATTTACGGATGAGGAAAGAGAAGGCTTTACAAATATTCTTAACCGTGGCTTTATAGATACCTTTAGGTATATCCACGGCAATGTAGAAGGCCGCTACACTTGGTGGGCCCAAAGGGTTAAGACAAGCAAAATCAACAACTCCGGCTGGAGGATTGATTATTTCCTAGTTTCTGATAGGATAAAAGATTTGGTAACAAATTCAGACATGATCGACTCTGGCGACAGACAAGACCACACACCAATTGTTTTAGAAATTAATATATAAGAAAAACCTTGAAGCATCCATTATTTGGATTCCTTCAAGGTTTTTTTTATTATAAAATATCAAATAAAGTTTATAATCTTCTTACACTCTTAGCTTTTTATCTCCGTTATAAACTTCATCTATAATAGCAGAACCCAAGCAGACATCCCCATCATAAAATACTGCTGCTTGTCCTGGAGTAACAGCCTTTGTCGGATCATAAGTCACTTCGACTTTACCATCTCCTAGGACTTTCACATGGGCCTTGATGTCAGCCTGCCTATATCTGAATTTGGCTGTACAGTCAAATTCTTTTGGACTTTCCTTATCAGAAATTGTAGAAAATTCTGATCCGTAGAGCTTATTTGAAAATAAAAGCGGATTATTTTTGCCCTGGCAAACTAAAAGTTCATTTTTCTCAAGGTCTTTACCATAAACAAACCAAGCTTCGCCCTCGCCACCTATGCCTAGTCCACGTCTTTGACCGATTGTGTGATACATAAGTCCGTCGTGATTCCCCATGATATTGCCTTCAATATCGATAATATTACCCGGTCGGGCTGGTAGATAATTAGATAAGAATTCGTTAAAATCTCTTTCTCCGATAAAGCAAATTCCTGTTGAATCTTTTTTCTCAGCTGTAGCAAGGCCTGCTTTTTTTGCAATCTCCCTTACCTCAGATTTTTGAAGGTTTCCTATTGGGAAAAGCACATCTTCTATCTGGTTTTGGGACAATTGGCTTAGAAAGTATGTCTGGTCTTTGTTATTATCTAAACCTCTTAACATCTTTGTTTCGCCATCTTTCCTATCAACTCTTGCATAGTGACCTGTTGCAAGGTAATCTGCCCCAAGATTTTTAGCAAAGTCTAAAAAGGCCTTAAATTTTATTTCCTTATTGCACATGACATCTGGGTTTGGAGTCCTGCCTTTCTTGTATTCGTCAAGAAAGTAGGTAAATACCCTGTCATAATATTCTTTTTCAAAATTTATAGAGTAATATGGGATACCAATTTGGTTACAAACAGCTACCGCATCTTCGAAGTCTTCTTCAGCAGTACAAAAGCCGTTTTCGTCGGTATCGTCCCAGTTTTTCATGAAAATCCCTGTCACATCATAGCCTTCTTCTTTTAAAAGAAGGGCTGCAACAGAAGAGTCCACCCCTCCTGAGATCCCAACTATTACCTTTATATCTTTCTTATCTGTCATTTAATTCTCCTAAAACTTCAACGAGCCTATCTATATCCGCTCTCGTGTTTTCAAAACCTAGGCTAATTCTTAGTGAATGGCTTGCTCTTTCTTCGCCATAAATTCTTTCGACTACTTTAGAAGGAATCACAGCCCCTGCCCTACAGGCTGACCCTGCAGAGACTCCTATGCCATGCATATCTAAGTAGGTAAGCAAAAAGTCTGATTTATGATCCTTAAAGTAAATATTGACAATATGATCAACAGTCGTTTCTGAGTTACCATTAATCTCGCAATTAATATTAGACTCTAAAAGTTTTTCTAATAGATAATTCTTTAAATCTAAAATTTTTTCTCTCTCAGAAATCATATAAGGGAAAGATTTGGCCATGGAATAAGCACCCATCACAAAAGATGTGCCTGCCCTGCGGTATTTTTCCTGCTCACCACCCTTTATAAAAGAAGGAATATTTTCTCTTGCAAAAAGAATCCCAAAGCCATTTATTCCACCAATCTTATGGCCAGAAAGGGATAGAAAATCAATATTCATATCATCTACGTCTATATCTAAATGTCCGTAGGCTTGGACACAGTCAACGTGGAAGTAAATATCTTTTTCCTTTAGATATTGACCGATTTCCTTAATAGGCATTACAAAACCCATTTCGTTATTTACCATCATAATTGAAACGAGTTTTACATCATCAGTGATTTTTTCTTTCAATGAATCAAGGCTTATTCCTTCTTCATTTGCTTCTATAAGAATGGTATTTTCTGGATCATAAGTATTTTCAATCGAATCGTGCTCGATATTTGTTGTGATTATTTTCTTATCAGAAAAAGCAGCAAGAACTGTGTTATTAGCCTCACTTGCCCCAGATGTAAAAATAATCTGACCAGGATCTGCGCCGATACTTTTAGCAATCTCTCTTCTCGCTCCTTCTAAAATCTTTTTAGAATCTCTCCCAAAAGAGTGACTAGAATCAGGGTTTCCGTCAAATAAATCGGCCTTTTTTATTATATCTTCTAAAATTTTCTTTCTTTTTATGCTGGTTGCTGCATAGTCAAAATAAATCTTCTTCATTCTCTCAATATACTTTTCTAACGCTTGTATTCAAGGAATATAGACAAATGAAAACCGCCTGTTAGCGGTTGCTTTCGCATTCTTATTCACATTTATAAGTGGTCTTAGTCCCTTATTTCTACTATCATCCTAGAGATAAAAGTCTCCCCAGCTTTTAAAATTTTTGGATTTCCGCCTTTTACAAAGGACTTGCCGTTATAACAAGGCTCTACACACCTGTAATCATCTAGGAAATCTGTCCAGATTGCAAATATGTGGAAGTTTTGGCTTGTAATTTTTATTTTGTAAGCTTCTCCCTTAAAGGAAATTTCTTCTGCATCTAAAAAGTAAGTATCTTCTAAGCTGAAATCACCAAAATCTAGGCCAATAACCTCAAAGTCATTTCCTACTTTGAAATATGGATGAAAACCAGGTGCGACTGGCAAGTCCTTTTCAGATTTGTTTACCATTTCAATTTCTGCAAAAAGACCGTCTTCAAGAAGTTCATAGGAAATTAAAGAATCCATGCCCTCATAACCGCATTTGCCTTCTAGTTTCAATACTAGTTTAGAAGATCTTTTTTCCACTACTTCCCATTCATAATCTCTCCCATAACCGTGGTCTTTTAGGTCGTTTATCTCGCTTGGCCCAAAAGATGGTAAGCAAGGGTGACATCCTCCCCTAGTTTTCTTTTTGCCCTTTATTTCTGTTTCAAATTTTGGAAAGAAAACATCCTTGCCATCACAAGAAAAGCTTTCTATGTAGGCTCCTTCTGTGTTTGCTATTAAGTTTAGACTATCATTTATAAGTGTAATTTTCATCTTTTTCCCCTTTTCTTATAAAACCATGACCAAAGTCCCGATTGTGATAAAAATTGTGCCTACTATAGCTCTTTTACTTGCAGCTTCTCCTAAAAGCACAAAGGCAAAGATTATTGTAAAGACAACGCTTAGCTTATCTATTGGGACTACTTTTGAGGCTTCTCCCATTTGTAGGGCCTTGTAGAAGGCAAGCCAGGAAATTCCTGTGGCAAGGCCTGAAAGGATTAAAAATATCAAAGGCCTTCGACTTATATTGCCTAGATCTCCTTGACCACCTACCACAAAGACCATTATCCAAGAAAACACTAGGACTACACTTGTTCTAATAGCTGTGGCTAGATTTGAATTAATACCTTCTATGCCGATTTTGGCAAGTATTGATGTAAGGGCAGCAAAAATTGCAGATAAAATTGCGTAAAAGTATGCCATGATTTCTCCTTATTAAAAAACTCCCCCAAAAGGGAGAGTCTCCTTAGTCGTGAAATTCGTCTGCCAGGATATTTTTAAGGACTTCCGCCTCATCTGTTGTAAGGGTGATTCCCTTACTCATCCTAGTGTGATCTTCATTCCAGTCTCTAATGTCGTATTTTGGATCTCTTTCATTCCAGCTTACTAGGTTTAATTCCTTTGTCCACCCCTTTGCATTGGTTGAAAGTACTCCTAAATTTTCTACTATATCATATTTTAATGCCATAATTCACTCTCCTATCTTTAAGTATATAGTAATTTTTTATTTTTACAAACCGAGTCTCTTATTTACTTCTTTTTGTATTTTTTCATAGTTATAGCCAGCGTATCTTAGTCGTCTTTCTCTTTCCTTGCCGAAAGACCAGTGGCCATCGATTACTTCTTTGACAATCTGATCAAAGTTTTTTTTAGATTTGCCCTTTATAATTAAAGGATAATCCTTATAGAGGACGTTTTTGTCAAGGTTACCTGTGTATCCATTTACTTTTCCTGTGTGGGTATATTGCCACATATCGAAGTCTGTATCAGTATAGCCTGTAAATTTTTTGCCAGCATAATCTGCTATCCAGAAGTTGCCCCTGTTTCTCACATTTTTTGTAAGGTGGTTTTTTGCAAAGTGTGGGTAGGAGTAAACACCTGCAACATAGCCATTTCTCTCAATTGCTGCAAGGAAGGTTTCGGCTGCTCTTGATAATTGTTCACGGCTTACTTTGGATTGTCTTAGATCATCTTCTATATCCATAAAGATTGGTAGCGACACGTTTTTATCCTTTATATAATCTAGGACAAAGTTTGCTTCCTTGAGGGCTTCGTTTTCGCTTGTCGCCCTTGAATAATGATAGAAGCCAATTGGAACTCCCCTTGAGTTTAAGTTTTGGTAGTGGCGGTCAACTGTGAAGTCTTTTCTTAGGTAATACTTCTTTTCCTTTGTTTTTTTATTTTCTTCAAAAGTCGTAATAGATGATCTAAGGATTGCACCATCTATATCTTTTGCAAACTTATCATAGTTAATCGCTTCTGGCTTTTGGTGCTCACTTAGGTCTACTACATTGGAATATACTGCAGTTTTAGGAAATAAAACTGGTTTTTCCTTTTGGTCATTTTGACTTATCCCAGGATTTGGATTTTTTGCAATTTCTCTTTGGTGCCTTTCAGATACTTTTTTGCTATCAACTTCAATACCATTTTTGATTAGAATCTCATCAAGGTTGGTATCATCGTATTTTACAACTTCACCTGCAAATGAAAGACTAGCCGTTCCTATTATTAGGGCAAAGCTTAGGGATAATATTTTGCTAATTTTTCTCATTTTACCTCCAGTACATCGCTTAAATCTATGTGGCAGTAGCCATTTGGATTTTTCTTTAGATAATCTTGGTGGTAGGCTTCTGCAGGCACATATTTTTTAAGATCTTCTACTTCGATTACAATTTTCTTGTCAGTTTCTTTTTGCTTTTCATCTAAAAAGCCTTTTACAAATTCTAAATCTTCTTTATTTTTAGAATAGATTCCAGTTCTGTATTGGCGGCCCCTGTCATTTCCCTGCTTGTTTACAGAAAATGGGTCAACTATATAGTAAAAATGCTCCAAGATATTATTTAAGGTGACTATATTTTCATCAAATTCAACCTTTACTGTTTCAGAGAAATCTGTCATGTAAAGTTCTTCATAGGTCGTTGTATCTGTTTTTCCGTTTGCATATCCACATTCAGTTGATATAACTCCATCAATATTTGAAAAGTAGGCATCTACTCCCCAGAAGCATCCGCCTGCCAAGTATATTTCTTTCATTTTTTTCTCCTAAGATTTGTAAAATCAGTTCTTCTTTGGTTCCTTGCCTTGAAGGTGTTAAGTGATCTTGAAAATGAAGATG
>CAMEGY010000068.1 GCA_945916625.1 uncultured Anaerococcus sp. | reverse complement strand
TATATTTCTGTGTTATAATCGCTAAAATTTAATTCCTCAAACTAAGTAATAGGCGCTTATATCTTTGACTATCTTTTCTTTAGTCAAGTCTCTCATTAGACAGTGCAAAAACCCCAAACTAAATTTAGGGTTTAGGGTTTTCCATAGCTTGTCTATAAATTATTTATTTTTTAGGAATTCACTTATTGTCCTACCTGCTTCATAACCAGATGTAATAGCCCAACCAACGTCTGCTCCTGGTATAGAGTCATTTCCTCTAGCTCCACCAGCAACATCGCCTGATGCATATAAGCCTTCGATTGCATTGCCATCTTTGTCTATTACTCTAAGTTTGTTATCAATTTTTAGACCACCAAGGGTTGTAGCAAATCTTGGTAATTGCTCAACTACATAGTAAGGACCATTGTCTTTGATTTTTGCTGTCATATACTTAGGATCTCTTCCGAAATCTTCATCATTTTGCTTTTCAACAAAAGTGTTGTATCTTTCTACAGTTTCTTCTAAGCCTGCTGGGTCAATATTTACTTTTTCAGCAAGTTCAGCAAGGGTATCTGCTTTTGCAAAGTATGGTACTTTCTCACCGTCTGTTGCAAACCAATCGTCAAGCATTTTTTTAGTTATTCCGTACCCTGCTACGTTATCTTCAAATGCCTTATAGGTATCTTCATCCATTACTAAGAATAGTCTAGCATCTTCTTGCTTTTCCATTTCTTTTACAATATTGATTCCTGCTGATCTTTCATTTACAACTCTTTTACCAGATCTGTCAACTAAGATTCCTGAAACATCCCAGCTTGCCATCGAACCATTGTATGTTGATTTTGCTATTCCTGGTTGCCATTCAACACCATTTTCAAATAGCTCTACATAGCCTTGGTTTACAACATCTGCTCCAATTTCTTCAGCCATTTTTTGACCTTCACCTTGAGCAAGTTGAGCACCATAGTATACAAAGTTGTCAAGTCTTTCTGGAAGCATATCTTTGTTTGCAGCATAGGAACCTGTTGCTATTAAGACAGCATCTGCCTTTACTTCTACAGGTGTACCATCTGACATTTCACCTTTAGCTCCAGTAACTTTTCCGTCTTCATATATTAATTCTGTTATTTTTGTATTCTTTCTAAAATCAACGTTGGTTTCTTCTAGTTTATCAAGGAGTGATTGAATAAATCCTTCTCCTGCTCCTTCATAAATCATAGCCCTATCAACGCTGTTTTCTCCAAGAGGAGTTAACTTTTCAGGAATTTTTGAACCAACATAGTCAATTGTCCAGTCAGTTGCTTCTCCCATTTTTTCTGCGTAAAGCTTAAGATCTTCTGGAATTGATTCATTTCCACCATTTTTCATGTTATCATCATATACTGATTCAATTGAGTCGTCAGTTACACCATAAACATCTTTTTGAACCTTAGAGCCAGTTATTAGGGTGAAAGCTCCAGATAAAGCTGTATGGCCACCTGCCATTGCATTTTTTTCTAGTAGGACTACGTCGTGTCCTTCTTCATCAGCAGATATGGCTGCTGATAAACCTGCTCCACCTGCTCCTATAACTAGGACATCAGTTTCAAGATTTATAGCTTCTTGTGCTTCTTCTTCAACTTTTCTTTTGAATTCTTCGCTACCATTTGCTTCGTCAATAGCTTTAGATACGGCAGACTTTACTGCATTTGAAGTTACAGTAGCACCTGTTATAGTATCAACATTGCTTGTTTGGTGCTCTAAAATCCTAGCTATGATTTCTTCAAAGCCTGTATCTGCAACTACAGGAGTTTCTGATGATTCCTTAACATCGATAGCTTCTATTTTATTATCTTTAAAAGTTATAGATAGCTTGATCTCACCGTTATGTCCTGTTGCAACTGCTTCAAAGCTGCCATCATCTATAGTCATATCCTTGCTAGCTGTTTCTTGTGTTTCATTAACAGTGGTTTCCTGTTTTTCTTCACTAGTTTCTTTTACTTCATTTTCTTTGCTACAAGCTGATAAAGGCAGGGCTAAGGCTAGTACGAGTGCTGTTAATTTAATTTTTTTCATATGTATTCCTTTATATATAAATAATAAGTATTTTAAAAGAAATTTAAAAGGTAGGATAGCCTACCTTTTAAATTATCTTATTTTGCAGCGTCCATAGCGTCTTTAAGTGCAGCTTTGAATGCTTCACTTGTTACTGTTGCGCCTGATACGTTGTCAAATTCTGTTCCGTTTGCTTCTTTTGCAGCTTCAACTAGTTCTGGAAGTGCATCTGCTCCGATACCTTCTGTTTCAGCGTGTTCATCAACTACGATGTCTTTGATTTGATCGCCTTCCATTGTTACTGTAAGCTTGATATCTCCACCGTATCCAGCTGATGTAGCTGTACCTGTTGTTTCAGTTGTTTCTGCAGTTTCTGTTGTTTCTGCTGGTGCATCTGTTGCAGCTTCTTCTGCTGGTTTGTCAGCTGAGTTTCCGCAAGCTCCTAGTACTAGTGCTAGACCTGCTATTAAAAATATATTCTTTTTCATATTACTCTCCTTGTAAATTTCTATTTTATTAGATTTACCTAAACAATATACCATATTTTTGGCTAAATTGCAAGCATTTTACTTAAACGTCTAGCTAAAGACCTCGGAGATTACCTCTTTTATATTGGCCATTTGCCTTACTTTTATGTCCCTAAAATCCTTTTGATCAAGGCTATTTTTTGCCATATAGACTTTTTTGTAGCCAAGTCTTTCAAGCTCTTTGACCCTTTGTTTTATTTGAGGAACTTTCTTAAGTTCACCTGTAAGGCCTACTTCTGCAATGAAAACGACCTTGTCTGAAATTGGTTTTTTAAGATATGACGAAGCTATAGACATTATTATAGCAAGGTTGACTGATGGTTCTGATAATTTAAGGCCACCTGTCGTTTTTATTATGACATTGAAGTCAAAAAGATTTAGGCCAGCTCTTTCTTGAAGTATTGAAATTAGGGTGTTTAAATCATCTCGTCTTAGGGAATCACCTATCCTTTGTGGGTAGGGCATAAAAGATTTTGAAACTAGGGATTCTATTTCAACTTCAAGAAGCCTTGACCCTTCTTTTGTGACAGATATAGCCGACCCCTCGATTTCTTCATCCCTTTGGGTTATGAAGTATTCACTAGGATTTGTAATTTCAATTAGGCCCTCTTCATCCATTGAAAATAGACCAATTTCGCCAGTTCTACCAAACCTATTTTTGCTTGATGTAAGGACTCTTAGGTCTTCTTCAGGGTTTCCATCCAGGATTAAAACTGTGTCTACCAGGTGCTCAAGGGTCCTTAGACCTGCCATTTCCCCTGTCTTGGTCATATGTCCTACCATGATAAAAGCACGTTTCATTTCTGGATTTTTGGCCATTTCTACAGCCTTATTTGCAACTTCAATTGTCTGAGTTGGCGAGCCTTGCTTATTGTCAAATTCTTGGAGGGAAAAAGTTTGGATGGAGTCTAAAATTACAATATCAGCCCCTGTTACTTTTATCTCTTTGAGGGCCAAGTCCATTGAATTTGTCGATAGAATCCACAAATTCTTGGGTTCTTCTTGCATTATCCTTTGGGCTCTTGCCTTTATTTGACTTTCACTTTCTTCTCCAGAAATATATAGAACTTTTAGGTCCCTATCTGCATATGATTTTGATAATTGAAGGAGAAGAGTAGATTTTCCGGCTCCTGGACGGGCTGTAAGTATCGATACAGAATCCCTTACAAGGCCTCCTCCAACTGCCCTATCAAATTCTTCATAGGCCGAGTGGATTCTTTCTGACTCATTGATTTCAATATCTCTTAGCTTTTTTGCCTTATTATCATCATCAATAACTACTTTCTTACCAGTCTTTCCTTCCTTGATGGTTGTTTCGACTAGGCTTCCCCATTTTTTGCAAGATGGGCATTGGCCAGCCCAAACATTTTGGACATGACCACAGTTTGTGCATTCATAAGCTTTTTTTATTTTAGCCATCAATTGCCTCTACAAACCTGTTTACAGAAAATTCGTAGACCGCTCTTTTAGGATCTTCTTTATAGATTTTTGCAAAAATATCACGAGGAACAATTCCAAAATCAAGCATAGACTCTAGTTCATCTAGGAATTTATTTTCTTCCTCATCTAGGACAGGTCTAATTATATCAATTATTTCTAGGATATACTTATAGATTTCGTGGTTGTTATAGAGGGCGAATATACCCATTCTTGATGAGTTGTTCTTAAGTTTTTGGGCCTTTTCATAATCCATATCGGAGAAAATCTCATATACCTTATCAAAGGTTTCCTCTACAAAAAATATCCCTTTAATGAGGGCCAAGGCCGCCATATTATAAGGATATGGCACATTATCTGGCATCCTTATTTCTATATAGTTTTTGACCCTGACATCAGGAAAAACAATAGAAAGACCATGGTCTACCATTTTGTCGGCATTTTCTTCTGTCATTAGCTCTTCTAGAGTTTTTCTTCCCACATAGACTTCACCATCGTCTGTCGGCATAAAAATCATTGGAGTATCTAGAATTTTTTCCGCATATTTTTCATAAGACATGTCTGAATCAAAGGAAAATTCATACAAGCCAGTCCTATCCATATCTGTGTATTCCCAAATTGTCTGTCTTAAGTTCCTATCTATATACTCCTTGCCTTCAAAAATTAGGGCATTATCAAAAATAGAATACAAAAATGGGCTTAGGGCGTTTGCTAGGAAATATTTCTTTCTAAAATCATCCTCGTCCTCGTAGTCTACGGCAAATTGCATAGAACAAGTTCCCTTCATCATATTGTGGGCATATTCTCCGCCAAACTCTTCAAAATATTTGTACATAAAATCATAGCGGGCCTTTGGGATAATCTTAATCTCATCGATTTTAGATTTTGGATGGTAGCCGAGAGTCACCAAAAGAAGCCCTCTTTTTTCAAAAATTGGCACAAGCTTTTGCATATGTGACTTATAAACTTCTAATAATTTGCCTACAGAATTCTTAGCCCTTAGTGCAAGTTCAAATTGGCCGGCTGGTTCTATTGATATATCAACATTTCCATCAGAAAAAGCCATACCCGATCCGTCAGTTTTTTCATAGCCTAAGGAAATTAAATCTTCAAGGATTTCCCCTACTCCATCATGACCATAAAAGGACTGGGTTTCAAGTGTTTCCTTGTCTACAACAAAGTGTTCCATTTCAAATCCAAGCTTGAAATCATCGTTGTTTTTCTCACCTTCTTTTATAAAATCTACAATTTTATTAATTTTTTCTTTTCTGTCCATAATAACCCCTTTACTCTTATCATTATACGAACAATAAAAATAATAACCATGGTATAATAATATCATGAATTGCGGATATTTTAAATCTCAAATAGGAATAATAAAAATATCCTATGAAGAAAAAATTAAAAAAATTGAATTAGCCAATGAATTTCCTGGCAAATCAGAAAAAGATGAGGTTTTTCATCTTTTTAAGAATCAAATTTTAGAATATTTATCTGGCACGAGAAAAAATTTCGACCATCTTGACCTTTTGGACTTAGGAGGAACTGACTTTCAAAAATCTGTGTGGAAGGCCCTATTAGAAATCCCCTATGGGCAAACTTCTTCTTATAAACAGATCGCAAATCTAATAGGAAATCCCAAAGCAGTGAGGGCTGTAGGCACAGCTTGCGGTAATAATCCATTCCTTATCATAATTCCTTGCCACAGGATAGTAAAGTCTGATGGTTCTCTTGGAGGTTTTGCCTATGGAAGTGAAATTAAAAAAAAGCTCCTAAAGCTTGAAGGCAATATTTTCTAAATTCTATTAATTTTGCCCAAAACTTTTTTCTAATAATAGATTAATTGTAAAATATATGTAAAATAACATCCTCCATAACTAAATTTTCTCCTTATATAATGTATTTAGGTACAGGACTGCTTGTTCTGGTTAGTCTTATTGCCGCTTACTTTTTA
>CAMEGY010000067.1 GCA_945916625.1 uncultured Anaerococcus sp. | reverse complement strand
TGTAAATTTGCAGGACTAAATAAATTCTTAAGAATCTACTATGCAAAAGTCATGGCATCAAAACAAGAAAAGAAGTTGTTAAAAGTAGCCTAGAATTAAAGAAACAATAGCTAAAACAAGCCGATAATAACCGGCTTATTTGTTGTGCTCAAATTTAAACTCTAAATAACAAGGAGAAAAGCAAAATTAATTTTACTTTTCTCCTTGACTTTTGTTAGCAGGTTTTTATGAAAATAGCAAATATATTTTATCATAGTGATGTAATGTGTTATAATAATGCTAATAACAAATATACGTTTAACATAAGGAAAATATTTTATGTCTATTTATAAATTTGGAAATAATTTTATAAAAATTAGAGAAAACAAAAAACTAAGCCAAGAAGATCTGTCATATCTTTCAGGCATCAGCCGTAGGTCTATATCAAGAATAGAAAATGGCCTTATAAAGGAGCCGAGCATCGACACCCTCCTAAAATTATCGGCTGCCTTAGATTTTGACCTAGTTGACCTATACATAAAAGATATCTATGAAAGCCATTATTTGTATAGAGACCTTCTATCAAGTTTTGATATACTTTGTGGTTTTAAATCCATAGAAGAAATCCTATTATTAGAAAAGAAGCTCAATATTTTAGAAGCTGACCCAAATTTTAAGGGAAAAGACTATGAATTAGCACTGATAAGGCTTTTTATAAAAAATCTAAAAACCCCAATCCTTATTAGCCTTAAAGAAGAATTTGAAGACCTTACGTCTACTAGGCTTAACAAAAATAATTTGCTGACTAAGGATTTGAGTTTCTTAGAATCTAGATTGCTGCTTAATATTTGTAATGATAAAAATTCTTACAAGAATATCGATAGGAGAAATATTTTATCTAGGTTAATAGAATTAAGTAAAAACCCATTTATAAAATTACCCGCTTACAATTCTCTGATTAATTCTATGGAAATAGAGGGTGACTCCATCCTTGGCTTAAAAATGGTTGATGAAGCTATATCTTATGCGAAAGAAGTTAACCATGGTGAAATATTTGCTTTCTTATATTATTTGAAATTTCTATGCCAATATAATTTAGGGGATAAAGACTATTATAGGTCTTTAGATCTAGCGTTAATATTTGCAAGCCACATGGATATTAAAGTGGTCTTAGACCTTATAGAATCAAATGAAAATTATATTTTAAGGGGCAATTAGAAAAAATTGGGACACCCATGTCTCTTATTATTTTACAAGTAGTGTGTATATTATAATTACAATTAAATTTGTAAATTTTATAAGAGAGGAGGAATAGAAATGCAAGTAATAAGAAAAGGACATGGCCCACTTAAAGATAAATGTGGAGCTAGAAATATAAGAATTAAATAAGAACACAAAATAGCTATGCATCTAATCTTGTTATTTAATATATAAATAGATGGTAGCTATTTTATAATGAAATAAAACAGAGGAAAAAATGACTGGTATCGCATCATTAAAAGTTAATGATAATGAATATGCTGTAAAAAGCTTTTCTAATGACATGGTGGCATTAGTTGATTGTGAAGAATTAAACTTGCCGAACTATGGAGAATTTAGAAATTATTTAAAAAATACTGAATTGGTTAAAAAATATGAAACAGAGGATGACCTTCTATCTTATGTTTTTATACTAACTACAGAATGTAATTTAGCCTGTTCGTATTGTTATGAAAGAAATATAAAAAATAAAACTACAATTCAAAATACAGAATTATTAGTTGAACATATAATAAAGGATATTGAGATATCCGGGATTAGAAGGGTCGAAGTAGAGTTTACAGGTGGAGAACCCTTATTAAATATTGATAAAATCAAGAAAATAGTTGAGGAATTATCAGCTTTATCTATTGTTGATTTTAAATTTTCGATAGTCACTAATGGCTTATTAATTAATAAAGATATTTTAGATTTTTTAGAGTATTACAAATTCAATGTTCAAATTTCCTTAGATGGATACTCAAGAGATCATAATTTATTAAGGGTTGACGAAGACAAGAATCCCACTTTTGATATCATAATAAAAAACATTATTATGTTGTTAAATTATACTAAATCAGTAATGCTTTCTTTGAGATTAAATTTATCGGCTCTAAATCATGAGAAAATACATAATGTTGTATATGAATTGAATGAAAAAATACCTACTAATCTAAGAAAAGACATCTTTGTATATTGTGATTATGTAGATGTAGAAAATGATAATGAAAATTTCTTAAAAGATGATATCATAGATAATAAGATTTTATATTTATATTTTCTTTTAGAAAAATATTCGTATAGAATACCAGAAAGTTATATAAGCGCTGGATTGTGCATGATTAAAAATGATAATTCAATAGCATTTGATCCAGATGGTAACATAATAAAATGCTATTCCTTTGTAGGTGATAATAATGTGAAGATTGGAGAGGTAAGAAGCAGCGAATGCTGTCATTATCCTTACAAACCTATAGTAGCTTTGTGCGATGATATTAATTGTCCAGTGCAATTCTATTGTAGTGGAGGTTGTGCATATAAGGAATATATAAAAAATAATAAGTTAGAGATACATTGTGAAATGAAAAGGATTATGCTTTTTAATAAAGCTTTATTTATACTCACATTAGTATCAGAAGGAATTGTGGAAATAGAAAATTTTGAAGGATTCAAGGAGGCGATTTCTAATGTTGAGATTTTTTTATTTGACTGATAAAAAAGAATTTACCAAGCTTTTGCTAATTAGGCTTGTTGTAATCGGTTTGGGTTTATTAATTCCTATTAATACGGCAAAGGCCATTGACTTTGCTATTTTAAAAGACCTTAATCAGACTCTAAAGCACATAGGAATCATGGTTTTACTTGATATTGGTATTCACATATTTTATGTCCTAGAAGATTATTTTTTTGGTAAAAATGACGCCAAGGCCTACCTAAACCAATTTCAAAGGCTTGACCAGGCCCTAAAAACCTATGACAGTAAGGTTTATAATATCGACCAGGCGAAGATTAACCAGGAACTCGGCCAAAATTTTGAAATTGTCCAGCCCTTTATCTACAAAAACACACTGAGGATATTTTTAAACGCTCTCAAGTTTGTGGCAATCTGCATAATTGTATTTTTTATCTCTCCTTATCTTTTGATTTCATTTCTAATTATTGCTCCAATAGCAGCCGTGGTTTCTTATAAGAGTGAGGAGAAGATTTCGGATTATTCCTCAAACCACTTGGACGATATGAAAAATATGAAGGGATATTTGCTTGATTCTAATAATTTGAGCAAGGAAGAGAGATTTTTGGAAGATAAACAACTACCAGAAATTAGGGATTTCTTTAAGGGATTTTTCAATAATCTTATGAAGAAAGTTCGTTACGAAAGTGTGATTTATAATATCTTTGTCTACGGAACACTAAACATGGCTATCACCCTCACAACAATTATTTCGATTATCCTTATCATAAAGGGCAAGATGACTCCAGGTTCTTATGCCGCTGTATCAATCTACATTAGCTCGCTTTGGGATCCGATGCTTGATACTTTTAATACAAGAAGAGAATACGTCTCTGGAAAACCTGCCATGGACTCTTTTTATGAATTTATCAATATGTCCCCTGTAAGTTTTGACCCGGTTAAGATAGAGTCTTTAGAATTAAGAAATTACACAAGCTTAGGAAGTAGTGGAGAAAGGCTTCATCAGGCCATTAGTGAAGAAATAGTTAAAGATAAAATTAACCTAATAGTGGGGGATAATGGTATAGGAAAGACAACCCTTATAGAAGCTATAATGAATTTAACTACAAGGTATGAAGGAGAAATTCTTATAAATGGCAAGGTTCTTGATAAGTCATCAAACCTTTTATTTAATGATTTGGTCTATATTCCAGCAAATCCACTAATAAGTGAGTATGGTACGCTAAAAGATAAAATTAAAGGCTCTTCAGGTCAGAAGAAATTGGCCCAGCTAAAACACGCCATAAAAACTGATAAGTCCCTATATATCTTCGATGAACCGACAAACTTTTTGGATAAGGAAGTTAAGGCCAAGGTCCTAAACCTAATTATGGATCTCAATAGGAAGGGGAAATTGGTCATAGTTATCAGCCACGATGAGATATTTATGAAAAATTCTAATTTCAATATTATTAGGATTAATAAATAAAAAATTAATAATTTTAATCAAGAAAATAAAACAAAGAGATCTCGCCAAGTAGGGGGGATCTTTTTTGTTTGTAAAATTTTTATTAATTAGAATAAGGATTGAAAAAGGATTTGATTTGGTTTTTGGATGTTTGTAGTAATCTGATTGCTGAAAAATAGACATTTTCATTATAAAATGAGATTTAAGGGTATTACTATAAAAAGATGTTGATATATTTTAGCAAAACAAGGAGAGATTTATGTACGAACTAAAGAAAATATCAATTCCATCAGGCGAAACTATTGCTTATAGAGTGGCTGGAAGCGGAAAGGTTAATATTTTACTAATCCATGGCAATCAATGTTCTTCTACAATCTATGATGATTTTATGAAAAGATATGAAGATAGGGCAAGAGTTTTTGCCATAGACTTGGCTGGTTTTGGGGAATCTTCCTACAATAATAGGCACTTAAAAATCGAAGACTGGGCAAAGGATGTGGATGAATTGATGGATGTTTTAGATGTTGAAAGCGCCATTGTTGTGGGTCACTCAGCTGGTGGTGGAGTTGGCCTAAAACTTGCCACAGATTTCGGCCAAAGAGTTGACCACCTAGTTCTTATTGCATCTGTTGGTGTCAAAGGATTTTATCTGCCAAAATTAGATGAGAATTTTATGCCGCTTGCAGGTGAATTTGCCAGGACCTATGAAGAAGTAGCAGGACATCCTTCAATGATTTTTGTAGAAAATCTAATAAAAGCTAAATCTAGGGAAGAAACTCGAAATATGTGGAATCAAAGCCTTTATAATCTCAAATCACCAGACCCAGAGGCTTATGAAATCTATATTGATGAATTTTTTAAGGAAAGGTGTTTTACAGATATCAGCGTGGCCCTATGCCAATTTAATATTACCGATGAAGTGACCTACAAAAAAGGAGATGGGTCTATATCAAAAATTTCCGCACCTGTAACTTGGATTCACGGCGAAAAAGACTTAGTAGTGCCATTCGCCATCGGTGAGAATTCTGTGAAATATTTCCCAAATGAGGCGGACTTCATCCCAATAAAGGAGGCAGGCCATATGGTCTACAATGATTGTCCTGACGAATTTTATGCCCATATTGATAAAATAGTGGATAAGTACTTAGAAGAAGAAAAAGATGCTCGATAAGCATTTAAGATACTTTATTAAACTTTGTGAGTTTAAAAACTTTACTAGGACGGCTGAAAATTTATTTGTAAGCCAATCTACAGTAAGCAAGGCTGTAACAAGCCTTGAAAAAGAGTTAAATGCCAAGCTCGTCCTTGTAGATAAGGAAGGCTTTAGGCTTACAAAAGAAGGCCAATTACTCTATGATTTTGCCAAAGATGTAACAGGCTATTATGACAATAAAGAGGAAGAATTACTAGGGAATATTAATAATTTGGGCAAAAAACTTTCTCTAGGCCTTCCACCAACAGCTGGATCGATATATTTTTTTGAGAAGATATCTGAATTTAAGGACGAATGTCCTGACATAGATTTTGAAATTAAAAACGAAACTTCAAAGTATTTGCCAGAGATGGTCCTTGATCAAAAGCTAGACCTAGCGGTTGTAATTGAGCCCTTTGATGATAATAGATTTGTAAAAAATACTGTCTACAAGTCTGAGGCAGTCCTTGTAGTAAGCAAGGATCACAGTTTATCCGACAAGGATGAAGTTGATTTTTCCTTACTAAAAGATGAAAAATTCTTACAAGTTTCAGAAGATTATCAGTATTACTGGGTTTTTAAGGATTATTGCAAGAAAGCAGGTCT
>CAMEGY010000066.1 GCA_945916625.1 uncultured Anaerococcus sp. | reverse complement strand
CCCAAATTATGCTGAGCTTTTGTATTTTTAACTTTTTCAAAGTCCTCAAGATAAATAGGCTCAATCTTCTCTATAAAATCATCTGTTAGCATTCTAATATGGTCAAACCCTCTGTTTATAAGGGTCTTATTAGAAGATGGGGATGGCAAAATATAATCTACATCAAATAAGGATTTGAAAGATCCGTAGTCATAAAGCATTAAAGATAAAATTCTTGAAAATTCTGTCTTTCTCTCAAACTTGTATAGACCAATTAGTTTTTTAAAAAAATCATTATAAAAATATATTGAGTATGCCAAATAGTCTCCTATCAAAAAGCTATTATCAACATAATCTAGTTTATCAAAGCAATCTTTACATAGTCCGTACCTA
Organism: uncultured Anaerococcus sp.; assembly: GCA_945916625.1. Next base: position 5,566 of record CAMEGY010000066.1, on the reverse strand, counting down.
TATATAAACTCTTCCTGGCAAAAATTGCATTTATTGTCATCTAAAAATAAATAATCAATCAGCAAGAATAGACTCCATTTCCCTTATCCAATAACTTAGATTGGAATTCCTATCGTTAGCTTTGTTGTTATCAACCATTTTTTTGATATATCTCTTATCACCTAGGAGAATTACTAATTTTTTGGCACGAGTAACTCCTGTATAAAGAAGATTTCTTGTAAGTAGCATTGGCGCTACTTGCATCATAGGAATAATTACACACTTAAACTCTGATCCCTGGGACTTATGAACTGTAATAGCATATGATAGGTCTAAATCTCTGATGTCTTCTTTTTTATATTTGACAATCTTTCCGTCATCAAATTCGACTTTCATACTCTCCTCATTACTTTCTATTTCAATTACTATCCCTATGTCCCCATTATATACACCGTCATCGTTTGCCACATAATTTTGAGCCCTTAAATCATAATTATTTCTAATTTGCATGACCTTGTCATATAATTTAAATACCTTATCGTTTACCTTCAAAAAATTTTTTTCCTTATTTATCACTTCCTGTATAGCCTTATTGATACTATCTACACCCCATTGCGTTTTTTTAGAAAGGGATAGAACTTGTATATCTTTTATTGGATCAAATTTATAAAAATTTGGTAATCTATTAGCAATTAAATCTAATAAAGTATTTTGAAATCCAAAAGAATTAGTATCTATAAAGAAAAAATCTTTATCAGGTTGGTTTAAAAAGGGGTATTTACCTTCATTTATCCTATGGGCATTTACAATTATATTAGATTCTCCAGCCTGCCTAAAAATCTTTTTAAGTCTAATAGATTTTGCAGGTGAATTAAGTATATCAGATAAAACATTGCCTGGCCCTACCGATGGTAATTGATCGCTATCTCCTACAAGAATTAGGCTGGTAGACTCCCCTATAGCATCAAGAAGGCTTTTCATAAGATAGATATCCACCATAGATACCTCATCAACTATAATATAGTCTTTTTCAATTGGGTTTTCTTCGTTATATTCTGCTATGGTTAAATCAGGTCTTATCCCGATTAGCCTATGGATAGTAATTGCATCGCTATCTGTAGCCTCCTGCATTCTCTTAGCCGCCCTACCTGTTGGTGCAGCAAGGGCGTATGTCATATCATTTTTGTCCAAAATTTTTGTTATAGCATTTATAATGGTAGTTTTGCCTGTCCCTGGACCGCCGGTTATAACAAGAAACATATTTTCGAAGGCGTTTTCTATAGCTATTTTTTGTTCTTTAGAGTAGCTAGTTAAATCTTCATCAATACTTACATCAAAAATATAAGGCTCTTTTATCTTTTTTGCAAGGTTTATGGCTACAGATTTTTCTGCCTTATAAAGTCCCTTTGAATAGACATAGGACTTTTCTTTTATTTCTACTAGTTCTAATTTTCCTGATAAGAGATCTGTTTCTATCTGAGCTGCTATAAGATTTTTATCAGCCTTTAATAGCTTGGCTGCCTCTTCTATAAGGTAATCTGCCTCAAGCGAAGTATGGCCATTAAAATCAGCCTCATAATCTATTACATATCGAAGTCCTGCTGATATCCTAAATGGAGAATTTGATTCCATTTGCATATTTCGAGCTAAGGAATCTGCCATATTAAATCCAATTCCCTTTATGTCTTCAATGAGTTTATAGGGATTAGATTTGACTATATCTATAGTATTTTCTCCATATTTATTATAGATTTTCATTGCAAGATTATAAGATATCCTAAGGCCTTGCAAATATTCTAAACTTTTTCTAGAATCTTTTGTTTCTTCTGCCGATAATTTTATATCTTCTAATTTCTTTTTGCCAATACCTTCTACTTCTATGAGTTTTTCTGGATTATTATATAGAATATCTAAGGAATCTTTTCCAAAAACATTATATATTCTCTCAGCAGTTTTTTTGCCAATTCCTCTTATATTACCACTTGAAAGATACTTTATTATTGACTCCCTATCAGAAGGTTTTTTCAGCCTAACATTTTTGATATTTAGCTGCTCGCCATATTTGTCATGATATATAAGATCACCAATGACTTCTATCCTGTCGCCTTCATTAAAAAAAGGCATAGTACCAACTATAGTTATATCAGAATCAGAAGTGACTAGCGTCATTACGCTATAACCACTTTCATCATTCCTATATCTAATGTTTGATACTATACCTTCTATTTTCATTATTCTACTTCTACTCTCTTTATGTCAGCTCCAAGCTTACTTAATTTCTCAACTATGTTTGAGTATCCTCTATCAATATGATAGATATCAAATACCCTTGTAGTTCCTTTTGCAAAGAGTCCAGCCATTACAAGCGCCGCTCCTGCTCTAAGGTCTGTTGCCTTAACATCAGCACCATGGAGTTTTTCTACACCTGCTATAGTTGCCCTATTACCCGATGTAGCAATAACTGCTCCCATCTTCATAAGCTCTTCTACGTGCATGAATCTGTTTTCAAAAACAGTTTCTTGAATCCTGCTTTCTCCCTCACAAACAGTCATAAGAGCCATAAATTGAGCCTGAGCATCTGTTGGAAATCCTGGATATGGAAGAGTCTGAATATTGGTTGATTTAAGTCTATTAGGTGCCTTTACAATTATCCTATCTTCATCTTCTATTTCGTGAACGTATACTCCCATTTCAACTAACTTTGCTATTACAGGTCTAATATGAGATCCAATTACGTTATTAATTGTAACCTCACCCCTAGTCATAGCAGCTGCTGTCATGTAGGTAGCTGCTTCTATCCTGTCTGGAATTATTGTGTGGCGGGTACCAGTTAATTTTTCAACACCTTCTATAACTATTGTAGAAGTACCTGCGCCTTTGATATTTGCACCCATCTTTGACAGGAAAGATGCAAGGTCTACGATTTCTGGTTCTTTAGCAGCATTTTCTAGGATAGTTTTTCCTTCAGCAAGAGAAGCTGCCATCATTATATTTTGAGTTGCCCCGACAGATGGGAAGTCTAAATAAATTTCTGTACCTGTAAGGCCTTCTTTAGCTTCTATAGCTATTTCGTCGTTATTAACCCTATTAATAGCTCCTAGAGCTTCAAATCCCTTTAGGTGAAGGTCGATTGGGCGGCTTCCTATATTACATCCACCAGGCGCTTTCGTGTGAGCGGCATGAAATCTTGATAGAAGTGGGCCCATAACCACGAATGAAGCTCTCATCTTATCCATAAGTTCATAAGGGGTTTCCGTAGTATTTATTCCTGAGGAGTCAATTCTAAGGGAATTTGTGTTAAGGTACTCAACCTTGCTACCCAAATGCTTGAGGACTTCTACCATAATTTCTACGTCCTTAAGTTCAGGAACCCCATCTAATATAATTTCTTCTGTACCTAAAACACAAGCTGCTAGGATCGGTAATGCTGAGTTTTTTGCACCCGAAATAGTAACCTCGCCTTTTAAAGGTCCATTAGAATTAATTACTAATATTTCTTTTTTCGTCATCTCTATTCCTTACTTAGTTCCAAATAATCTATCGCCAGCATCTCCCAAACCAGGAACTATATAGCCATTTTCATTTAGTTTCTCATCTAGTTGAGCAATATAGATTTTAACGTCTGGGTGCTTTTCTGCTAGCAACTCAAAAGCTTCTGGTGCAGCAATTATAGATAATAACTTTATAGACCTACATCCATATTCCTTAAGCCTATCAATAGCATCACAGGCAGAACCACCTGTTGCAAGCATAGGATCTACCACCAGGATGTCTCTATTTTCAACATCACTTGGAAGCTTGCAGTAGTATTCTACTGGTTGTAGAGTTTCTTCATTCCTATACATACCAATATGACCAATCTTAGCTGCTGGCAATACCTCTAGAACACCGTCTACCATACCAAGACCTGCTCTTAAGATTGGAACGATGCCAATCTTCTTTCCAGTAAGCCTGTAACCAATTGTATTTGTTACTGGAGTCTCTACTTCGTATTCTTCAAGCTCTAGATCTTTTGTAGCTTCATAGGCAAGCATCATAGCTATTTCTGTGACTAAAGCTCTAAATTCATTTGAACCTGTATTTTTATCTCTAAGAATTGTAATTTTATGTTTAATAACTGGATGGTCTAATACTGTTACATTTTCCATATTTACTCCTATATATAATTTACATCGTTTGCTGCTGCTTTTTTCATCCTATTCATTATACTCTTACCCAAATTTATTTCCCTAACTCCTTGAGCAAGAATTATGTCCACACCGAGCCTATCCATTTCTCTTAGATGGGAAAATAAGACATGGCTCATAGTCTTCAAATCTTTTTTCGATCCAAGACTTAAGCATACATAGTCTTTAAATTTATCCTTATCTTCTTCAAAGGCTAATATCCCAACTTTCTTACCTTCTTTTGAGTGTATCTCAGATAAATTCTTTATATAATTTGCAGAATCATTTCCAATAAATACTCTCATCTTTGCCTTTGGAGCGTAGTGCTTATATTTTTGTCCTGGTGATTTGGGGATTTTAGAATCATCGACTAGGCTATCATCTAGCTTAATATCATCGATAATTGACTTTAAAAATTCATAAGTATAAAATCCTGGCCTTAAAATAATCGCTTGGTCTGTCGAAAGGTCTATTACAGTTGATTCTATACCTATATTTGACTGACCACCATCTATTATAATTGGAATTACACCATCCATATCGTAGTAAACATCATCTGCATTTGTAGGTGATGGCCTACCTGATATGTTTGCTGAAGGTGCAGCTATAGGCGTCTTACTTTTACTTATTAACTCTCTTGCAATCTCATCTGACGGGAACCTTATTGCAACGGTATCCCCACCTGCTGTGACTGCATCGGGTATAAGTTTTGATTTCTTAAATATAAGTGTCATAGGGCCTGGCCATAGCTCAAATAATTTCCTATGGCTCTCACTTATTTCCTCTACTAAATTATCTAACATAGATATATTGGAAATATGTAAAATTAAAGGATTGTCTGCCGGCCTATGTTTTGCCTTAAATATTTTAAGACAAGCTTCATTATTTAGGCCATCTGCACCCAGCCCATAAACTGTTTCTGTTGGAAAGGCAACAAGGTCTCCATTTCTTATGGAGCTTGCTGCCTTTTCGATTAATTTTTCATCTATATTTTCTCTATCAATTTTTAATACTTCTGTTTTCATTTAACCTTCTTATCTAAGATATTGTAGGTTGGATCTGCATGTAGGGTTAAGATTACCCCAGTGTTTTTTCTTATCTCTTTTTCTATAAAATCTATCTCATGGTGAAGTTCTGCTACAGTGAGGTTTCCTGGCACTTCGACGTGACAAGAGCCAGCTATATGGCCTTTTCCATATTGATGGATATCTAGATGGTGGAAACCTATTATATATTTGCCACTCAGAAGAATTCTCTCAATTTCTTCTTGTCTTTCAGAATCAATCTTTTCTCCCAACAAATAACCAACGGTTTCATTGAATAAATCAAAACCTGGCTTGGTTACGAAAAATGCTACTACTATTCCCATGGCTGCATCTAGGTTAAAGTTTACGAACCTTTGTAAAAATACACCAAAAATT
>CAMEGY010000065.1 GCA_945916625.1 uncultured Anaerococcus sp. | reverse complement strand
ATGGTATTAGCAAAATTTATCCTTTAGAAATAGCTGGTATAGATGAAGATTTATTCGCAGAACAAGTATCATACTTAATATCAGTTTTTTCTAGTAAGGATTTAGAGGATTATAGGAAAAAATCTTATAACGATAGATTAAATTACAGGAGAGGAGTTATTTAATGCAGGCAAAAAGCCTAGAAGTTTTAGAATATGACAAAATTTTAGAAAAGCTTTCAAAAATGGCTCGCTCAGGCTTGGTGAAAAAACAAATCTTAGAGTTAAAGCCGTCTAGTGATATAGAATTTCTAGAAGATGAACTAGAAAAAACAGGAGCCATGGCCAAGGTCATTTCAAGAAATGGTAATATAGATATATTTGGCCTATATGATTTTACGAGCATGGTTGGATATATCAGAAGAAATGGAATCTTAGAGCCTGCTGATCTGCTCAAGATTCTAAGTTTGTTGAGAGTATCCGAATATCTAAAAGACTATGGGAAAAATATAGAAGAGTCTTATATTAATGATTTATTTGATAGAATTTCAACCAATGAGTTCCTTAAAGAAGAGATTGATAGGTCGATTCTAAATGAAGACGAAATCGCTGATAACGCTTCAAGAGAACTCTTAAATATCAGAAGGCAGCTAGGACGCAAGGAAGAAGAAATCAAAAACAAGCTTAATTCCTATGTGACAAGCTCGAAATACGAAAGTGCTCTTCAAGAAAAAGTTGTCTCTGTAAGGGATGGCCGCTATGTAGTGCCAATTAAGACTAACAAGCGTTCGGTTATAAATGGGATTGTCCACGACAAATCAGCTTCTGGCAATACTCTTTTTATAGAGCCATCAGCAATAGTTGAACTTAACAACCAGTACAAGGATTTGGAGCTTAAGGAAGATGCGGAAATCAGGAGAATTCTAGATAGACTTTCAAGATTATGTCAGAGATTTGACCTTGAAATCTTAGAGAACCAAAAAATTTTAGCAAGGATTGATTTTCTCCAAGCAAAGGCAAAATTTGGTCTAGAAAATGACTACTCCTTGCCAATACTTAATAAGGATAAGATTATAGATATAAAATCGGCTATCCACCCACTTCTACCAGGGAAGGTAGTTCCTATAGATGTAAAAATCGGTGGAGATTATACTACTCTTATAATTACTGGACCAAATACTGGTGGCAAGACAGTTTCTTTGAAGACTGTAGGTCTTATTACATTAATGGCCCAGACTGCTTTATTTATACCAGCTGATGAAGGATCTACCGTAAATGTTTTTGACGATGTATTTTTAGATATTGGTGATAAGCAGTCGATAGAGATGAGCTTATCAACCTTTTCTGCATCTCTTACAAATATCGTAAATATATTAAATAAACTTAGTTCAAATTCCCTAGTTCTTCTTGATGAAATTGGGTCAGGTACAGACCCCATAGAAGGGGCAGCTCTTGCTATTTCAATACTTTCTCACCTCACAGAAAAGGAAGTTATGACCTTTGCAACAACCCACTACAGCGAGCTTAAGTATTATGCAATGGAAAATGACAAGGTGATGAATGCTTCTGTTGAGTTTGATGTTGAAACGCTATCTCCTACCTACAAGCTAGAGATAGGTACACCAGGAAAATCAAATGCTTTTGAGATATCAAAAAGGCTAGGACTTTCAGAACATATCTTAAAACGAGCTAAAGACTTAATTGGAGAAGATACTAAAAATATCAACAAAATCCTAGAACAAATTGAAGATGATAAGTATAGGATGGAAGCCAAAAACAAAGAAATAGAGGGCTACAGAAGAGAAATACAGTCTATAAAGGACAAACTAAGGAATAAATCTCTAGAAATTGAGAGAGAAAAAGAAGATATAATAAAAAAAGCGGAGGATGCGGCAAATAAGATTTTAGAAAAAGCCAACGACGAAAGTCAGGCCATGCTTAAGGAAGCTAAAAGGTCTAAAAACGCAAATACTAGAGATATAGATAGGTCTCTTAATAAAATCCGAAATAAATTTAAGGATTCTTATATAGAAAGAGAAGAAGAAAGCTTTAGACAAAGAAAGTCTCAGAATGCACCAGAAACTCTAAAAATAGGAGATATGGTAATAGTAGCTGGACTCAACGAAAAGGCGGAAGTAATTGAGGCGCCAGATTCTAAGGGAAATATAAAACTTCAGATGGGTATCCTAAAAATGGATTCTAATATCAAGAATGTAAGAAAAATTGAAGGGGAGAATCAAACTGAGAAAAACATCAAGAAGGTGTATAGTGTAAAAAAGGCTATGAACATATCGGCAACACTTGATATGAGAGGCCAAAGATATGATGAAGCTATGAGAAACCTTGATAAATACCTAGATGATGCTATGCTAGCAGGTCTCGACCAGGCTAAGATTATCCACGGCAAGGGTACAGGGGCCCTAATAAAGGGAGTTACTGATATTTTAAAAACCGATAAGAGGATTGAATCGTACAGGTTCGGTGATGACAAAGAGGGCGGATATGGTGTTACAATAGTCAAATTTGCCTAAGGAGGAAAAATGAAAGATTATAAAGAAATTATTGCAAAAAAATTAGAAAATCAAGATATAGGTTTAGATAAAAATGAAATCTTAAACCTCATAGAAATTCCACCACAAGAAAACATGGGAGACTTCTCTTTTCCATGCTTTCAGCTTGCAAAAACACTAAGAAAAAATCCGGCTCAAATAGCAACAGAACTTAAAGAAAAATTAGAACTTGAAGATTTCACAGAAATTAAAAATGTTGGGCCTTATATCAACTTCTTTTTAGATAGGAAAAAATTCGAAAATGAAGTTATAAATACAATCCTAGAAAAAAAGGAAAACTTCGCTAGGTCTGATATGGGCAAAGACAAGACTGTAGTTATAGATTTTTCTTCGGTAAACATTGCTAAACCTTTCCACATTGGTCACATCAGATCAACCGTAATAGGTGATGCTCTTAGAAATATCCACGAATTTTTAGGATATAATACTGTTGCTTCAAACTATATTGGTGACTATGGTACCCAATTTGGAACCATGATTGCAGCTTACAAACTTTGGGGAGATGATGATAAATTAAATGCAAATCCTATCCAAGAACTTCTAAATCTTTACGTTAGATATAATACAGAAGCTAGCGAAAACGAAGAAATGATGGACGCTGCTAGGGAAGAATTTAAAAATCTTGAAGAAGGTGAGGAGGAAGCTACTAGACTTTGGTCATGGTTTAAGGATATTTCCTTCAAAGAATTTGATAGAGTCTACAAACTTCTTGATATAGAATTTGATAACTACAAAGGCGAGTCCTATAGTTCTAAATATATACCAGAAATCCTTGAAGAACTTAAGGAGAAAAATCTCCTAGTAGAAAGCGATGGGGCACAAATTATTGACCTATCTGCCTATGATATGCCGCCTTCAATTGTTATAAAATCAAATGGCTCATCAGCCTACATCACTCGTGATATTGCCACAGCAATAGTAAGGAAAAAGGAATATAACTTCGACGAAAACCTCTATGTTGTTGCAACCCAACAAAACCTTCACTTTAAGCAATTATGGAAAATACTTGAATTAATGGGCTATGATCTTTATAAAGGATGTAAGCATATTCCATTTGGCATGGTAAGTCTTAAAGACCAAACCCTATCCACAAGAAAAGGCCAAGTAGTCTTTCTAGAAGACGTTCTAAACAAGGCAATAGATAAAACTCGTGAAATCATGGAAAACCGTGAAGATACTGTAGACAATATCGATGAAGTATCTAGGATAGTTGGTATTGGTGCTGTTAAATTCCAAGAACTATACAATAACAGGATAAAAGACTATGTATTTGATTGGAACGAAGTCCTAAACTTTGACGGTGAAACAGGACCATATGTTCAGTATACCTATGCAAGGGCAAAGTCAGTCCTAAGAAAAGCAGGTATAGAAGAAATTAAGCCGCTTGATATAGAAAAAATAACAAGTGATGAAGAATTTATATTAGTTAAAAAACTTGCTGAATTTGAAGATGTTGTAGTAAGAGCAAAAGAAAAATATGAACCATCTTTAATTACAAGACATCTAACAGAAATTGCAAAAAGCTTCAACAAATTCTATAACTCATCAAAGATAATGGTTGAAGATGAAAAGCTAAAAGAAGAAAGGCTAGCTCTAGCCTACGTAACATCAATTGTAATCAAAATAGCCCTAGGACTATTAGGAATTAGCACTGTGGAGAAGATGTAAATGGATAAAATTAAAGACTTTATTCTAGTATCTAAGATATCTTTTAAAGAAACTATAAAAAAGATAGACAAATCTTACCTGGTCTTTATTTTCGTACTAATAAACACAATATTTACAAACAACAAATTTAGCTTTGGAGTAATAGGAGGCACAATAGGAGGTATTGTCCACTACTTCATTGGAGTAGTTATATCTTGTTTTGTAATTCAGTGCCTAAACTCGGTAGTGAGATTCGGAAATACTGGTAAAAAATCCCTGGAAAATTCACTAGGAAATTATTTTGGCCTAATGATAGAAACCATGTTTTGGGTCTATTTACTTGAAATGTTCTCAGACCTTTTACTAATGAACTTTCCAGCAGAATTTAGAGTAATAGTAGTGTTAATAATACAAGTGTTATTATCATCAATCTACGAACAAATCTATCTAAATGGTAGGAGCGGTACAAATGCAATAGTTGAATCAGTAAATTTTGTAAAAAATAATCTTCTACATTATGGTCTTTATAGTTTGATATTTATCTTTGTAGAGTACTACATGAGCCTAAGGTTTGCGATCGGACAACCTATGGGAATTGGTAAAATAATAGCTTGTCTAGTCATTGCCTTAATTCACACTCTATTTATGATATTTAGGGGAATATTATTCAAGCACCTTAACAAACACTCCTATAGACAAAGAAAGTTTATGGGGTGGTGCTAATGAATAAACTAGATTCATATTTTATCAAATATACAGATAAGCTTGCTTATATAGACCTTAAAGAAGAAAGCAAGGTTGAAGATCTAAAAGAAACTCCACTCCCTATATATATAGATGATATGAAGGAAGGAATCGAGACAGGAGACTTTGCAAAAGAAATTAATCTTGAAATAATTCTAGAAGCAATGTTATTAAATATTGCCATAGACAAGGATTTCATATATAAGGAAGCTTATATAAAAATTCTAAAAAAATATCTAAAAGATATTGGGGGATTTGCTGCAAATAAGTCAATACATTATGAAAAAGATAATAAAACAAAAGCTCTACTCGCAGCAAGGGCAGGTTATCTATTAGATCCTAATAATAAATACAATTCTTATCTTTATGCTAGACTACTTTGGCAGCTGGCATACGAAGTTGATGAAAACCTAGAGTCTTCATTTATAAAAGAAGCCCTAAAAATCTTACAAGATATACTAAAAATAGATGATAAGTTCCAATTATCATACTATGAGCTAGGAAATATATATGCTAACCTTGGAGAATATATAAAGGCTAGGTCTTATTACAACAATGCCCTAAGACTTACAGAAGAAGAAACTGCAAAAAATGAAATAAGGAATAAGCTTATAAGCATAGATGACAATGCTGAAATAGAACAGGCCTTATACTATATAGGTAAAAGTCAGTACAACGAAGCAATTAAAACATTAAGCAAGCTCCTTTCAAACACAAAAAGAGCAGATGCATACTATTATCTAGGAGTAGCCTATCAAAATCTTGGACAATATGAAGACTCAATAAAGGCTTTTGAGAAATCGCTAGATCACGGAGCAAACTTTAGAGAACTTTATAATGACTACTCAATAAGCTTATATTTAAATAAGGAAGAAATAAGAGCTTTATCTATAATAGAAGAAGGACTAAGAAAATATCCTCAAGATCCAAGGATGACCTATAACAAAATTCAGATAAATTTAGTAATAGGTAATACAGCAAAAGCTAGAGAAGATCTAGAGGAGTTATTAACATACGATGATCTAACTGATGAATTAAGAGAGAACTTAGCTATCATAAAAGACCACTATAAACTATGAAAAAGCCCAAAATAGGGCTTTTTTAATATATTTTAAAAAAATATTTGACAAAGGCAAAATAAGATGTTATAGTATTATTTGTCGGCAAGAG
>CAMEGY010000064.1 GCA_945916625.1 uncultured Anaerococcus sp. | reverse complement strand
ATGGCATGCTTACATCTTTAAAAATTATGGAAGCGATGATAGAAGCAAAATCCGACCTTAAAAGTCTTGTTAGAGATCTAAAAATTTACCCACAAGTGCTTATCAATGTGAGGGTTAAGGATAAAAATACAGTTTTAGATAATGAAGCAGTTAAAAAATCTATAGATGAGGTTGAAAAGACACTTTCTGACTCTGGAAGAGTTTTGGTTAGAAAATCAGGAACAGAACCACTTATCAGGATAATGGTAGAGGCTCAAAATCAAGAATTGGCAGAAAAATCTGCTAATAAGATAGTTACTACAATAAAAAGCAATGGATTAAGTCTTGATTAGGGACTGTAAAAATGGAAGAGATATAGATATAAGAGAGAAATTTCTTATTATAAGAGGAAGGGTTTATGGTAAAGAGTCCTATGTAGCCTTTGATACATCAAGTTTAAAAGATTATCCTCCTATAATATATTATGATAGGGAGGATGAGTATTTAGGGAAAATTTTTGAACAGGGACTTTACGAGTTTGAAGATATAGAAGAAATCCTTCTTTCTTATAGTGACTATTGCTTTTCAAACCATGATTTAGATGACATAAGGAAACTTCTAATAAATAAAAGAGAAGAATTTGTAGAAAATTTATTAAAAAACTATTAGAAGTATTGACAAGAATAGACTTAGAGGGTAATATTAATCATTGTATGGAAGTATCCGTATAGATAAATAGGAGGTGTTTTATGAGAGTTAAAGTTAAGATGGAATGCACAGAATGCAAGAATAGAAACTATGACACAACAAAAAACAAAACAAATCATAGTGAAAGAATTGAACTTAAAAAATACTGTCCATTCTGCAAAAAACACACAGTTCATAAAGAAACAAAGTAGGAGATAAAATGGCTAAGAAAAAAGATTCTTTCTTCTCTGGAGTTGTTAAAGAATTTAAAAAAGTCCAATGGCCTACTAAGAAGACTACAGTAGAGTATTCTTTATTAGTTATTGCCATCAGCGCTGCTACAGGACTAGCAATTTGGGGACTTGACAAAATCTTCCATTTCCTGCTTTCAACTATATTGTAGGTGAATGATGACTGATTCTTTAAACTTTGACAACAATAAAGAAGAAGAAAAGGAAGCTTTATTAACCGAAATAGAAAAAAATGCCAGATGGTATGTAGTTCACACCTATACAGGCTATGAAAATAGGGTTGCTGATAAGATCCAAATGATGATTGATAATGAGCAAAACCCTGATATTATAGATGTGGCAGTGCCAACTGAAGAGTATGTTGAGGTTAAAAACAACGAAAAGAAAGTAAAAACTAGAAAGTTATTTCCTGGCTATGTAATGGTCAAAATGAATGTTACAAACAAATCTTGGTATATTATAAGAAATACCCAAGGGGTAACGGGTTTTGTAGGTCCAGATGGGGACCCTGTTCCACTAACCAAAGCTGAAGTAAGAAAGTTTGGTGTAAAGGAAAAAGAACCAGTATTTAATATCAAGGTTAAACCAGGAGATGATGTAAATATCATTGCAGGTCCTTTCAAAGACTTTGTCGCAAAAATAGAAGAAGTCGATGTAGAAAAGGGAATCATAAAAGCATATGTAGACATGTTTGGTCGTGATACTCTTATTGACCTAGAATACAATGATATAGAAGAAATTTAGTACTGTCTAGTAAGTGGGAGGGGTGACCCGAATCACCACAAGGAGGTAAATTATGGCAGAAAAAGATATACAAGCGATAGTAAAATTACAAGTACCAGCAGGGGCTGCATCACCAGCACCACCAGTAGGAACCGCACTAGGTCCTCACGGAATCAACATTATGGAATTTGTTCAAGCATTTAATGCTCAAACAGCTGACCAAGCTGGAATGATTATACCGGTTGAAATGACTATTTTTACGGATAGAACATTCAAATTTATAACAAAAACACCACCAGCACCAGTATTAATCAAAAAAGCTATCAACCTAGCAAAAGGTTCAGGTGAACCAAACAAAAACAAAGTTGGATCAATCAAAAGAAGCCAACTTGAAGAAATTGCAAAAACAAAAATGCAAGATCTTAACGCTGCAAGCTTAGAAGCAGCAGTAAGCATGATAGCTGGAACAGCAAGAAGTATGGGAGTCACTGTAGAAGATTAGTGGGAGAGTTTACTCGTTTACCACAGGAGGTATTAAATGGCTAAAAGAGGAAAAAAATATTTAGAATCTAAAGCTTCATATGATTCTACACAAGAATATGAACTAAATGAAGCACTTGAAATTGTTGAGAAATCTGCAAAGGCAAAATTTGATGAAACTGTAGAAATACACTTCTCTCTAGGTGTTGACAGCAGACACGCTGACCAACAAGTACGAGGAACCGTTATTTTGCCACACGGTACAGGTAAGGTACAAAGAGTACTTGCATTCGTAAAAGACGATAGAATAGACGAAGCTATCGCAGCAGGTGCAGACTATGCAGGTAACGAAGAGTATGCTGAAAAAATTCAAAAAGATGGATGGTTAGACTTCGATGTAGTTATAGCTACACCAGATATGATGGCTACAGTAGGTAGACTAGGTAGGGTACTTGGTCCTCAAGGACTGATGCCAAACCCAAAAACTGGTACAGTTACAAACGATATAAAACAAGCTATCGAGGACATCAAAGCAGGTAAGGTTGAATATAGAACAGACAAAGCTAACCTAATCCACGTACCAGCTGGAAAGGTATCTTTCGGAGCTAGCAAACTAGCTGATAATATTAAAGCTCTTATCACTGAAGTTGTAAAAGCAAGACCAGCAGCAGCAAAGGGTAAATATATCAAATCAATCACCATAGCATCAACAATGGGTCCTGGTGTAAAATTACAAGCAGGCAGAGCAAGCGAATTAGTTGAAAAATAATTTGCATTTTTAAGAAGTTGATGATATAATATATAAGTCAAATAAACAGGCTACCAAAGACTACGCAGACAGAAATGTTTAATAATTGCGTATAGGTGGGAGAAAGAAACTACATCCCCACCGATGTAGGCATTATTGATATGCCTATATTAAGTGGGGTTTTTATATACCTACCAAATAGCCTTAGGAGGTGAAAAAGTGAGCGAAAAAGCTATAGCAGCAAAACAGCTAATAGTCAACGAAATTAAAGAAAAAATCGAAGGTGCACAATCAGTTACACTTGTAGGTTTTAAAGGCATGGATGTTAAGGAGATCACAGAACTTCGTAACAAATTCAGGGAAAAAGACACTGAATACAAAGTTTACAAAAATACAATGATGAGATTTGCTTTCCAACAACTAGGTTATGATGAATTAATCGAAGACTTAAAGGGAGCAAACGCACTAGTATTTTCAAATGGTGATTTAGTAGACGGTCCAAAAATAGCGGTTGACTACAGAAAAGAAAAAGACGCAAACGAAGACAAATTAGTGTTAAAGTCAGGTATAGTTGAAGGAAATTACCAAAATGGCGATCAAATGATGGCAATAGCTACATTACCAGCTACAGAAGTACTTCACTCAATGCTTGCAAATGTACTACAAGCACCTATCAGAACTCTTGCTGGAGATCTTAACAACACTATTTCTAAACTTGCAATTGCACTTAATGAAGTGGCAAGTAAAAAGGAAAACGAAGCAGCATAATATAATAAAAATTTAAAATTTAAGGAGAATTAAAATGGCATCAGAAAAAGTAACAAACCTATTAGAAGAAATCAAAAATCTTACAGTTCTTGAACTTTCAGAACTAGTTAAAGCAATCGAAGAAGAATTTGACGTATCAGCTCAAGCAGCAGTAGCAGTAGCAGCTCCAGCAGCAGGTGGAGAAGCAGCAGGCGGTGCAGCTGAAAAATCAGAATTTGACGTAGTTCTTAAGTCAGCAGGACAATCAAAAATCAACGTAATCAAAGTTGTTAAAGACGTAGCTGGTCTTGGACTAAAAGAAGCTAAAGCTCTAGTTGATGGAGCTCCAGCTAACGTTGTTGAAGGCGTAGCTAAAGATAAGGCTGAAGAAGTTAAAGCAGCTCTAGAAGAAGCAGGCGCTGAAGTAGAATTAGCATAATTTAATTAAACTAATACTAAGACCTCCCATGTTTTTTGGGAGGTTTTTTATTTCAATTGTGTATTTTTTTGCGCAGTATTTATCTAAATAATTCTGGTATAAACATGTCTATTATTATGATTTTACGTATAAAAGAAGAAAATATAAAAAATAGATAAAATTAAAAATCTTTTCTCATTTTGAGAAAAAACTTAAAATAAAGCCAAAAACTAAAACTAATTTAAGTAAATTATATCAGTTAGAAGTGCATATTTGGTTGACAAATGGGCATTACATCGTATATTATTAGGTAGAAAGTAGGGGAGAAGATTATGGACTATATTACAAATATAAATGAAGGTTATTTCAATAGAAGAAAAAATCATATTATAGAAATTCTAAAAGGAAAAAATATAAGAATTTCTAAACAAAGAATCTTAATCTTAGATTATTTGATGACTCATCCTATTCATCCTACTGCTGAAGAAATTTTTAATGACTTAAAGAGTGAAGATCCTGCTATAAGCCAAGCTACAATTTACAACAATCTAAATCTATTTGTTAAGCACAAACTTGTAAAAGAACTTGACTTTAATATGACTTCAAAACGATACGAGTTTTATAAAAAAAGCCATGCGCATTTCATTTGTGAAGTATGTGGCAATATTGAAGATGTGGAAGTTGATGAAGTGGGCTATGAGAAAAGTTTAAGTATGTATCAGATAGATAATGTAGAGGTCACTTTCAGAGGGATTTGTCCAGAATGTCAAATAAATAAAGCCAAGGACTTATGCTAATTAGCTAAGTCTTTTTTTATACATTATAAAGAAAAATCAGGTAATAAGTGGTTATTACCTGATTTTTATTACTTTAAATCTTCAAAAAATTTCATTGAATGATCAATATCGTGGTGTTTGTACCCTAGTTCGAAGGCCTCTTTTCTCTGAGCTGATGAGCCGTGGGTGAAAGAATCGACATTTACATTCATACCTGCCATTTCCTGAATCCTATCATCACCTATGGCTGATGCAGCGTTCATAGCCTCTTCTATATCACCTTCATCAAGATAACCTTTTTCCTGTACATAGTAGGCGAAGAGTCCTGCAAAATAATCGGCCTGTAGTTCTTGTGCTACTGATACCTTATTGTATTCAGTTTCAGAAAGCTGTTGTCTTAACTTACTTGTTTGTTCAATTATTCCAAGTTGGTTTTGGACGTGGTGACCCACTTCGTGGGCAAGGACATAGGCAAGTGCAAAATCACCGCCTCCGCCAAACCTTGTTTTAAGATCATTGTAGAAGGATACATCAAAGTATATGGTCTGATCTACAGGACAATAAAATGGCCCCATCCTAGATTGGGCTAGGCCACAACCTGATTGCGTCGTTTCGGTAAAAAGAGTCATCTGAGGCTCTTTATAGGTAGCATTTGCTTCACTAAACTTATCGTGCCAAACATCTTCCGTGTCAGCTAGGATCACAGATAAGAAGTCTTCTAAGGTTTCTCTTTCCTTAGATACCTCGCTACTTTCTATCTGTCTATTTTGCTGGTATTGCTGGTTATCGTTTGTTATCACACTAGGGTCTGCACCCAAGAAATATAGAAGTAGCATTATTATAAGACCACCTACACCTCCGCCAACAGCCAGAGGAGCCCTACTTCCCTTATTTACATTAGAAGAACGTCTTCTATTTTCCCATTTCATATTAAACCTCCGCTCAACATATTATTACTATTACTTTAATTATACCCAATGATTACTTTTAAATTAATTTAAATAACATATAATGTATTAGTCAATGGGAGGATGTAGATAATGGAAAAAATTCAAAAAATATTACCCGGAATGTTGCTATCAATATTGATAGCATATATTGCAAAAATTATAGAAAATATATTACCAATGCATATGATAGGTGGTTCTGTAGTAGCCCTATTTATGGGAATGGTTTTAAATAATTTTATTAGTACTGAAGGCGTTTTTAAAGATGGTATTAGCTTTACTTCTAAAAGACTTTTAAAGTTTGCGATAATACTCTTTGGAGCAAGTCTCAATATAAGCATAGTTTTAAATGTGGGTAAACTTTCTCTATATGTAATGGTATT
>CAMEGY010000063.1 GCA_945916625.1 uncultured Anaerococcus sp. | reverse complement strand
TTGTCTTTTTTGTTGGCTGCTAGGATTTGGCCTGGCTTTCCTTTATTATCTGCAAGGCTTGCCTTATAGACCTTTGCATTTTGGCCTTTGTAGTCAAAAAAGGCTACAGGATAGGCTACTAGAGCTCTTATTTGGTTTAGGATTTCTTCGCTTGTTTTATTCCAATCAATCCTACCCATTTCCTTATCAATTTTTGTACAATAGGTCGCTTTATCATCATCCTGAACTATCCTATTTTTATAAACTTCATCGTAGTTTAGGATTGCCTCTCTGATAGCTTGTGCGCCTAGATCACCTAGCTTTTCTTCTAGATCAAAATAGTCATCGCTTGGGTCTATATCCATTTCTTTTGAAACTAAGATATCTCCACTATCCATCCCTTTTTCTATCAGCATAGCAGTTGCTGCAGTCTTTTTATCCCCATTTAGGAGTGTAAACTGCATTGGACTTGCTCCCCTATATAGGGGAAGGAGTGAAGGATGAAGATTTATAATCCTATCTTCAAAGCTATCTAAAAGGACTTTTTTGATTAGCTGACCAAAGGCAACTACTACAATGTAGTCAATCTCTAGTTCTTTTAGCATCTTAACAAATTCTTCTGTATTTACTGAATCTGGAGTCTCAACCCTAATATTATTATCTTCTGCGTATTTTTTGACAGGAGTTGGGCTGAATTTATTCCTAGATCTTCTCTTATCTTTGCCTGAAACAACCAGCTTTAAATTTATATTTTCATCCTTATAAAGAACATCCAAAGTCTGCAAAGCAAACTTTGGATTACCCATAAAACAAATATTAATCATTATTGGCCTCTGCTAAATCACTAGCTTTATATTCTTCTATATACTTATCCTTAAACAAAACACCGTCTAAGTGGTCGATTTCATGGCATAAGATAACTGCTGGAAAACCATGGGCATCCCAAATCTTTTCCTCTCCATTTTCGTCTAGATATTTTACTTTCACGTGTTCTGGTCTTTTTACTGTCGCATTAAATTCTGGTATTGAAAGACAACCTTCTATACCTATTTGCTCTCCGTCTTTTTCAATTATTTCTGGGTTAACAAGTTTAACAAGACCTGTTTCACCATCTCTAGGGTCAACTACTATTACCCTTCTTAATATACCTACTTGAGGGGCAGCAAGTCCAACACCATCTGCATCATACATGGTCTCTGCCATATCATCTAAAAGAAGTCTAATTCTATCATTAACTTCTCCTACTTCTCTAGAGATTTTTCTTAAAATTGGATCGCCATCAATCCTTATATTTCTAATTGCCATACTTCCTCCTTTTGGCAAATACTTTGCCTAGAATTTATCCTGCAATTTATTCTTTCTTATCCTAATTATTTTACTGTTTTTAGCCCTTTATTCAATTTGATTCAAAGCCTATAGAATAAAGCTTTGACATACCTTCATCATCTATCGTAACACCGTGGATTTTTTCAGCAAGTTGCATTGTTGTTTGCCTGTGGGTTATCATTATAAATTGAGTCTTATCTGATAGACCCTTTAGGTAGTCTATATATCTTTTGATATTAGATTCGTCAAGGGCAGCATCTATCTCATCTAAGATAGAAAATGGGGCTGGGTTTTGCTCAAAGATTGCAAATAGTAGGGCTACAGCTGTAAGGGCTTTTTCTCCTCCTGATAAAAGTGAGATTGACTTAAGGGACTTGCTAGGTGGTTTTGCCTCTATTTCTACTCCTGCTGTTAGGAAATCTTCACTATCTAAAATAAGTCTTGCATCTCCACCCATAAATAAAATTTTGAATATTTTGGTAAAGTTTTGATTTATGATGGCAAAGTTTTTGGAAAACTCGTCCTTCATCTCCTTTTCAAGCCTTACTATCATCTTTTCTATGTCAGCTTTTGATCCTCTTAAATCATTTACTTGCTCATTTATAAACTTAAGCTCTTTATCAATTGTATCAAAGTCTTCGAGGGCAGTATCTGTAAAAAACCCTACTTCATTGATCTTTTTTTGTATATCTATAAGGTCTGCCTTTGTTGGATTTATGTTTTCACTATCCTTATATTTTTCTCTCAAATCATCAAGTCTCATGCTTATATATGGGCTAACCTCATCTTCTAAGTTTTTGTAATTTTCATTAGCAGAATCAAGCTTATAGGATAGTTTGACCCTTTTCATCTCAAGGTCTCTTATCTTTTCTTCAAGGTCTTCGTTTGCATTAATTAGCTTGATATTTTCTTCTTCCTTAGACTTTATATTTGCCCTTAGCTTTGAGATTTCTGTCTCTAACCCGTCTTTTTCTTTAGAGAAAAGCTCGACAGATTTGATTAAGTTTCCTTTTTCCTTATTAGAATTTTCTATCTCTTCCTTTATTTTTCTTAAAAGCTTAGTCTGAATATTTTGGTTAGACCTTATATCTTCTATATTGGTCCTTGTATTTGCCAAGGTATTTTGGATAAGACTTTTATCTCTTTGAGATATTTCTATCTTATTTGTAAGGCCAATTATATCATCTCTAAGGCTTGCGTTAAGATTTTCTTTCTCTTTTATAAGCTTAGTCTTCTCATCGATTCTAATAGATAAGGCTTTTTCTTCTTCTTTTAATTTATCTATGTCTAAGTCTATCTGACCTTCTTCATAGTCAAGGCTACTTCCATCGAGGTCTTTTCTATTTTGCTTAAGGGAATCTAGTTTTAGACTCGTTCTTTCTAATTCACTGGAAATCTTAGCAAGACTATTTGCTTTTTCTTCAAAATCATTTTTAAATCCTGTAAGTTTTTCTTTTCTTTCAGTTAGGATTTTTTCAGACTCATAGATTGATTTTTCAAAGTCAGTTTTTTTGATATTTAGCTTTTGAATTGACTTTTCTAAATCTAGCAGTTTCTTCTTTCTATTTAGGATATTGGTATTGGTTCTTTTGTTTTTGTTAGTGCCCGCAACCATGGAACCCCAGGTATTTATGATGTCTAAATTTAAACTTATAATCCTGTATCCCTTTATTTTTTTAGAAAGGCTAATTGCATCATCTATATCTTTTACAACTACAGT
This sequence comes from uncultured Anaerococcus sp., assembly GCA_945916625.1. The sequence continues at coordinate 3,128 of CAMEGY010000063.1, read as the reverse complement.
CGATCCTAAAAAATGTCCTACTATTCCTGATAGGCTTTCTTCATAGCCAACTAACTCATAGGCCATGGCAATAACTTCTGGCTCATGAGGCCTTTCTTTCATAAAAGATTTTATGGAATCAATTGGTAAAAATGTAAGTCTGCCGAGTTTTTCTCTATTTACAAAATTTATAAGCTCTCTGGTATCCTCTTTGGTTTTTGTGACTATATTTTGAAGGCCAGCTCCCATAAGGTTATCAATTATATCTTCATAACCTTCTCTTACAGAAATCAGGTTGGCCAATGTGTCTAGATAAAATCCTCCAAGACCGTTTATTTTGCTCTTCTTTAGGAAATCTTGGACAGGGTAAAAATATCCCTGGTTATTTTCTAAGAGGTTTTTTTCAATCTTATAATCAGAAAGCAGGGACTTCATATCTAACTTTATGTTCGTAAGGGTATTTTGATCTTTCTCTAGCTTTTGCCTTATGAAGTTAATTTCGTCTGCCATGGTCGATATCTCACTCTTTAGCTTTTCAACTTCACTAGCTATGGAAGATTTCTTCCCGGAAAGATTAGAAAAAGTGGATTTTATAGAAGAAATTTCTTGATCTAGTTTTTCTAATCTAAATCTTTTTTCTTCAAGGTCTTTTTTTCGTTTTTCGTCTATTATTGCCCTTGACTGCTCAAAAACTTGGTAGTCTAAAATTTTGGATTTTATTTCACTTTCTAAATCTTTTTCTTTTTCTAATTCAGCACTGATGACCTTGATCTCTTCTTCTAATTCTTTTCGTTTTTCTTTCTTTTCTAGCAAATCTTTTTCAAAGGCATTTATAGATTCAAGAAGACCTTCATTCTTAGCATCATTTTCATTAAGATTTTTGCTTTCTTTTTCTAGATTAGTTGCAAGACTTGCTAAAACTTCTTCAATTCTTTCTTTATCTTTTATGTCATAATCTAGCTTTTGGTCATTTAATTTTAGGCTTGATTCATTTTTTTCTATATTTTTCTCATAAGAATTGTATTCATTAATAAGCCTGTCAAGTTTAGCCTTTTCTTTTTCGTAATTCTTTTTAAAAGGACTTAATTTTTCGCTTATTTCCTTATTTTGAGCCTTGAGATTAAGAAGATTTTCATCCATTTCACTAATCTCAAAAACTATCCTATCCCTCCTTTTAATCAGATCGTATGATTTATTTTTGAGATAAAAATAAGACTTTTGATTGATCTCTTCTGTAAGATTTTTATGCTTTAGAAAATTATCCTTGTAGGATTTTATAAGATTAAAATCTTTTTTCTTATATTCTAATTCTTTTTCGATAATTTCTAGGTCATCATTTACAGATTCTAATTTTTTATTTGCCTCATCACGCCTAAATTTATGTTTAGAAATACCGGCTGCTTCTTCAAAGATTGCCCTTCTATCTTTTGGAGAGGACATGATTATTTCGTCAATCCTTCCTTGACCTATGATTGAATAGCCTTCTTTGCCTACTCCGGTATCAAAAAATAATTCCCTTATATCTTTAAGTCTGACTCTTTTGTTGTTTATCTTATATTCATTTTCACCCGACCTATAGATTCTCCTAGTTATTGCAACCTTATCGTAGTCAAGGTCTAGTTTTTTATCTTCGTTAGAGAAAGTAAGGGTAACTTCTGCAATGTTCATAGAGCTTTTGGCACCTGTGAAGATTACATCTTTCATATTGGCACCACGGAGACTTTTTACAGATTGTTCTCCTAGAACCCACCTTACAGCATCAGAAATATTAGACTTCCCCGATCCATTTGGACCTACTACAGCAGTTATCTGACTATCAAATTTTATTGTTGTTTTTTCTGCAAAGGACTTAAATCCTTTTAGATCTATGCTTTCTAGTCTAATTTAAATCACCACCGTACTTTTCTTCTACATATGAATTGATAAAGTTTTTAAGGTCAAGCTTGTAATTTTTACCAAAATTTTCTAGATAAAATTTGTCATCTTCTACAAAAGACATTTTTATCTTGTATTTGTCATAAAAATATTTCTTGTTTACCTTCTTATTTCCAGCCATTAGAGAAATTTCCCTTCCACTTGTGTGTATAGTAATTTCATCTTTAATCTTGTACTTATCAATCAAATCTTCAAGGTAAATCCTATAAACGTATGATTCTACAAGCTGTCTTGTAGCTGGATGGAAAGGACCTGCTACTACGTCTTTTCCTTCGTTGATATTTTCTGTAGGTTGAAGACCAATCCTTATCACATTTATATTTTTATAGTCATAAATCATAAGAATTTCGGCTGAAATTTGAACAGCTTCATCCAAACTTAAAGGTTCATAATGACCTTGATTATATAATCTTTCTAATTTTGTATCCTTAATTACGAGTGTTGGATATATTCTTGCTATATCTGGGCCTATATTTGCTGATTTTATAGCAGTTTTTATAATTTTTTCCCTGGTATCCTTATATAAACCTGGCATTATTTGATGGCCTAGGGTAAAACCATATTCCTTTATGAGCTCAGATGCCCTTTGGCTATCAGTGATTAAATGACCTCTTTCATTGGCATCAAGGACCTCTTGGTCAAAGGACTGGATACCTAACTCAATTGTATCTACCTGGTAGTCTTTTAGGTAATCTAGAATGGAATTATTTATATAATCAGGCCTCGTTGAAAGTCTGATTCTATCAATAATACCCTTCTCCTTATAATCATTAGCTATATCTAAATATGATAGCATGGTTTGTTCAGGAAGTCCTGTGAAAGAACCACCATAAAAGGCAATTTCTTTCTTAGAGTCCTTATCCTTGAAGTATGATAAATAGTCTTCTATTTGTTTTATTATTGTTTCTTCATCTGCCCTGTCCTTGTAATTTGTAATCTTAACTTGGTTACAAAAGGCACAATCATGAGGACATCCTAAAAATGGTATAAATATAGGGATTATTTGTCTATTCATGGCTTATTTGCTCACATGCAGCCTTGGCGGCCATTTGTTCTGCTGTCTTTTTATTTTTGCCAATTCCTTGCCCTAAGATATTTTTGCCTAAGACAACTTGCATGGTAAAGGTCTTATCGTGTTCTGGTCCTTCTTCCTTGATAAGTTCGTAGGCAAGATTTTTCTTATTTAGATCGGAAGAGCGTCGTGTAGGGAAAGA
>CAMEGY010000062.1 GCA_945916625.1 uncultured Anaerococcus sp. | reverse complement strand
TGAACACTTCGAAGAGCCTGTCTATATAGACGATATAGCAGAATATGCAAGCGAAGTTACAAGCCTAGGTAACCAAGCTGGCGAAGGTTGGTTACTTGCAGGCGAGATGGTTGAGCTTATTAAACAAGGCGCGCCAAATATTGTCTGCATCCAGCCATTTGGTTGCCTGCCAAACCACATAACAGGTAAGGGTGTTATGAAAAAAATAAGAGATATTTATCCAGAAGCAAATATAGTTGCAATAGACTATGATCCAGGTGCAAGCGAAGTTAACCAGGTCAATAGGATCAAGCTAATGATGGCAGCTGCCAGGGATAAGATTAAGGAAAAGTAAAATATAAGAAAACTGACGCACTGTCAGTTTTTTTGTGGAGAAAATTGACGTATAATACTCCTAAAGTAAGTTAAAATAAAGAAAGAAGGCAATATGACAACAGCTTACCAAGAATTTATAAACCTGCAAGAAAAAATAAAAAAAGCCTGCGATAAGGCGGGATTTTCCGAATCCTTTTACCAAGTTATAAAAGAACCTGAAAGGGTAATTGAAACAAATATACCAGTTAAAATGGACGACGGATCTGTGAAAAGTTTCAAGGCCTTTAGGTCGGCTCATTCCACTGCCCTAGGACCAGCCAAGGGAGGAGTTCGTTTCCACGAAACTGTGACCTATGATGAGGTAAAAGTCCTATCGACCCTTATGAGTCTAAAAGTTGCCTTACTTAATCTACCACTTGGAGGTGGCAAGGGAGGAGTAATTGTAGATCCTAAGAGTCTGTCAGAAAGGGAACTAGAAAGCCTTTCTCGTGGTTTTGTAAGGTCTATGAACAATTACCTAGGACCAAGAATTGACATTCCAGCTCCAGATGTAAATACCAACGCCCAAATTATGGGGTATTTTACAGACGAATATATAGCAATAAATGGAGGCAAGAACGATTTTGCAACCTTCACGGGCAAATCTGTTGATATGGGAGGTTCTCTTGGAAGAACTGAAGCTACAGGCTTTGGTGTCTATCTTACAATCAAAAGATACTACGAAAAAGAAGGAAAGAGTCTAGAAGGTGCTACTTTCGCCCTCCAGGGTTTTGGTAATGTTGGATCTTTTGCTGCAAAATACTTAGTAGCAGATGGAGCAAAATTGATTGCCTTAAATGCAAGAGATAGAAACGCAGAGGCTGGTTCATCAGCTATCTATGACGCAAATGGCCTAAATCCAGATGCCCTTGAAAAGGCAAGAGAGTCTACGGGCTCTGCCTTAAATATTGACGCAAAGAAAATTTCCAATGAAGAATTTTTTACCCTAGATTGTGACATTTTAATCCCTGCTGCTATGGAAAATGTAATTGACGAAATAAATGCGGATTCTATAAAAGCAAAACTTGTAGTAGAAGCTGCAAATGGCCCTGTCACAGAAAGAGGAGAAGCTATTTTAAATGAAAAAAACATCCCTATAATACCTGATATCCTAGCAAATTCTGGGGGAGTTTTGGTAAGCCACTACGAATGGATCCAAAATATGACGGGGTCATTCTGGGCAGAGGAAGAAGTTAGGAACAAACAAGAAAAGGATATGGCAAGGGCAATTGATCAAGTCTTCGAAACTTCTGATGACTATGGGGTTTGCTTAAGACAAGCAGCCTTCATTCTAAGCCTAACAAGGATAGAAAAAGCCCTAAGGCTAAGGGGGAGAATTTGACAAAAATCCGCCCTTTAGAAAGGCCTGACCTTGGTAAAGTACGAGGACTTTTAGACCTTGCCATAAAGGATGAGGCTCATTTTTCTTATCCAAGATTTACAAAAATTTCTGACATTTTTAGGGAGCTTGAGTATTCTATAGAATTTATGGCAACTGAAACACTTGTGGCAGAAGAAAAAGACGAGATTTTAGGTCTAGTGACTTATTTTTGGGACGAGGACGAAAAATACATCCAACTAACCTTTCTTCTTATAAAAAATAAGGATATAAAAGTTTTTGAAAAGCTTATTTCTTATATAAAAAATATCCGTGAAGATTACAGTCTAAACCTCGGTTTATCTCACACTTGCTGGCTAAATGATGAAGCTTATTTTAAGAAAAATACTCAAATCATAGAGCATTCACATGTCCTAGAAGCAAAAAATATTAGAAAAATCCCAAGAGAAATGGGAGGCGTAAAAGTCTTAGCTAAAGAAGATTTTCCGAAGTACGAACCATTCCACGATCATTTTGCCAAAGATATGTATTATAACAGCAAAAATCTTTTGAGAGACTTTGATAAGTTTAGGATCTTTGTGATAGAAGAAAAAGATGAGTTTGTAGCAAGCCTCCTTGTCAAAATCTACGGAGTAAATCCTTGTAAGGGCGAAATCTTTGGGGTTTTTGTGGATGAAAATGAAGAGAAATTAAAGGTTTGCGACAAGCTTTTAAAGGCTATGGCAAATTCGATTATTGATGAATTTGGAAAAGTTGCTACTATAAAATATTTTGTAGAAGTTGATAAACAAATAGAGCTAGAAAGTGCTCTAGCTAATGATTTTCAAAAACTTGATACCTATTTCTACTATAAATTATAAATGAAAAATCCTCCAGGCGGAGGATTTTTTTCTATAATAAATTCATAATTAGACCGATTATAACAGGAATTACAATGGCCGGTAGGGAGTTTACAAGCTTGAACTTGACCAAATCCAGCATAGAAAGACCTATTGCAATTATGGTAATTCCGCCGACTCCAGAAATATTTGCTAAGATTTCAGGACTTAAAATCGGCGCGAGGAAGCCTGCAAGGATTGTAATCAAGCCTTCATAAAGAAAGATAACCCCAGCAGAACAGGCAACTCCAAGGCCCAGAGTTGTTGATAGGAAGAGTGATGACAAGCTATCGAGGACTGCCTTTGTGATTAAAAGGGAAATGTCGCCATTAACTCCTGCCTCGATTGCTCCCAAAATCCCGAAAGATCCTACACAAAAAATAAGGGTGCCTGATACAAAGCCTGTGGCAAAGTCACTATCCGAATCTTTCATAAATTTATCTTTAAGTAAGTTGGCAAAATTATTGAGTTTGCCTTCTAGGTCAAAATATTCACCTATCACAACCCCGATTATTATTGAAATTAGAACAATCATCATATCGCCTTTGAGAGCGGATTCTATACCTATAACTATGATTGTAAGCGGTAAGAACTTCATGATTGCGTCTTTGTAGCAAGGTTCTATGTAATGAGCAAGTTTGTGGCCGATAAGGCCTGATAATAAAACCGCGAGAGCATTTATAGCAACTCCTAACATAAGCTTCTCCTAAAAAATATATTCTTACTTATATTATATATGAAAAAGCAAAAAATGCATAAAAAATGTGAATTTTTCTATTTATTCATAATTTATGCAGCATATCTCCTAAGTAATCCTATTTTAATATTAAAATCAAGCTCTTATTTCCTTATGCAATGAATTTTCATAAAAATTTCTAAAAACTTATTAAAAAATATTTTAAGTAAATGTTGACAAATAAAGTTGTCAATTATATAATAATGACAAGAATAGTTGTCAATTATTTTGAAAGGAGGGCGGATGGAATTAGTTAATAACTTGGCCGACTTTAGAAAAAAGGCAGGCTATAACCAAGCAGACCTTGGAGGGCTCGTCGGAGTCAGCCGCCAAACCATAAGCCTAATAGAAAGAGGAGATTACAACCCATCTGTAACCGTGGCCCTTGCAATTGCCCAGGTTTTAGGTGTGGATATTAATGAAATTTTTAGATTGGAGGAAAGTAATGAAGAAAAATAAGAAAACTATCCTAGCTAGTGTTCTTTATATGGTTGGTATTGGATTGCTAGTTGGTTTTGGATTAGGTTTTATTTTTGATAAATTAAATATAGGCGGGCTTATTGAAGTACTTTCTAGTTTCCTAGGTAAAAATGCTTTGGCATTAATTATTGGACTTTGCAGTCTTTTCGCAGTTCTTGGTCTATATTTTTATCTTAAAGCTAAAAAAGAAGTTGAAGAAGGACTTAGGGAAGATGGTTTTATAGAAACAAAATATATAGACTATGCCAATGCCATGAGAGATGCTGGATTATTCACCCTTTTGTCTCTTATCATAATTATTTATAACGAAATGAAAAAAAGTTCTGACCCATTAAAAAACACTTTAACTATACTTGTAATTCTATTTGTATTTACAGCTATAAATTCAATCATATCTTACCTAACTTATAAACTTGTAAGAAAAATTGAGCCAGAAAGAAAAACCGATGTATTTGATTTCTTTTTTGAAAGTAAATTTATGGCTGAATCTGATGAGAGGGACAAGCTAAAATACTACAAAAAAGGCTACCTTGCTTTTAAGAGGATGATAATGTGTCAATTAGTGATTATCATTATCCTATTTTGTTCAGCACTTTATGAAGATATAAGTCCAATAATAGCTCTTATTGTTTTAGTACCAACCTTAATTGGGATTTTGACAAACGGATTCGCAGGAGAGAAATCATGATTGAAATAAAAAACTTATCTAAAAATTTTGGAGACCTAAAGGCTCTCGATGACGTAACTTTTGAGGTCAAAAAAGGTGAACTTTTTGGTGTGATTGGCCAAAACGGGGCGGGCAAGTCTACGCTTTTTCGCTCCATGATGAATTTCTACGACCACTTTGATGGACAAATCCTCTATGAAGGGGAGAAAATGAGTAAAGTTCCCCTTGAAAAAATAGGCTTTCTTCCAGAGGAGCGTTCGCTTTCGCCAAAGAAAACCATTAGGGAAGAGATAAAATATTTTGCAAGGCTAAATCAAATGAAAAATCTGGACGACCAGACCCTAGAGTCTTACTTTGATCGTTTTGAAATAAAGGGGACTTTGGATGACAAAATCAAATCCCTATCAAAGGGAAACCAGCAGAAGGTTCAGCTTTTGGCAAGTCTAATCTATAAGCCTGAATTTTTAATCTTAGACGAACCCTTTTCAGGCCTTGACCCTTACAACGCCAATCTTTTGATGGGGATAATCAAGGAAATCAACGCCGAAGGGACTACGATTTTATTTTCCTCCCACAATATGGAAAATGTCGAATACCTTTGCGACAGGTTAATCATGCTTAAAAATGGGAATATAGTCCTAAATGGTTCGCCAGCTGAGATTAGAAATTCTTACGAAAAAGATTTGGTGAGAGTAAGGACTGAGGCGGACTTAGCTGAGATTTTTCTTGGATTTGATATTAAAAAAGATGGAAATCTTTGGACAATAAGGTTAGAAGATGAAAACCAAGGTAAAGAAATTTTCGACAAACTTGTAGAAAAACTCGGCTTTATCTCAATGTTTAGCCAAGAGCCCCCAAGTCTAAACGAAATTTTTGCAAGGAAGGTGGAAGATAATGAATAGAAAATTAATAGTAGCCTTAGATTCTTTTAAAAGGCAAATGAAATCAGTCGCTTTCTGGGCCATGGTAGTCGTACCAATCCTTGTGATGCTAGTGCCTGTTGGGATTAATTATTTCCTAGAAAAGTCAGATGCCAAAAAACTTGGGACAGAAGGTGGCAAGTACAATCTTGTGATAGATAATTCTATAGAGCCATATCTAAAGGATTTAGAAAATCAATTTGTCTTTGTGACAGAAGAAGAGGCTAAAGAAAACCTTGATAAGCAAGACATAGAATCTTACGGAAAAATATGGATAGAAAGTGCCAGGGTAAGGCTCATTATAAATACCAAAACTATGGATGCTGATGCCCTAACATCACTTCCAAAAATTGCAGATGAGATTCAAAAAAGGATCAACCTAGAAAATGCTGGCCTTAGCCTAGAAGAGGAAAGCTTTATGACAAGAGAGCCTTATGTCAAGATAAATCAAATTGATGAGGGCAAGAGCCTTATGATCTACGCTTCATATTTTATCCTCCTCATGTTTATGTATTTTATGCTAATCATGTATTCAAATATCCTTGTTGTTGATATTGCAACAGAAAAAGGCTCAAAGATGATTGAATTTATCTTCTCATCTGTATCGGCTAAAGACTATTTTGCAGGCAAAATCTTAGGAAACTTCCTAGCAATCATAGTCCACTCCCTAATCTATATTGTTTTAGGAATAATTTCCTATTTTGTAATCAAATCCAAGGGCCTTTTTGATATGTTAAAAATCGACCTAAGTCTTGATAAATCAAGCTTTGTAATGGTGGGAGAAATTTTCCTAATGATCATTATAAGTCTATTGTTATACATGGTAGTAGCAGCCAT
>CAMEGY010000061.1 GCA_945916625.1 uncultured Anaerococcus sp. | reverse complement strand
AGCTTGTTTTCCAAATTTAATTGGCTTACCCCTTCTATTAGGGAAGATTTTTTAAGTTCTTTTATAAAGTCCATTATAGCTGTACTTGTTGTAAAGTCTTCACCTATTGTAGTTTCAATGTTATTGATCTCAATAGGAATAAGTTTTGCCTCTTCGTCATAAGGGTTCTTATCGGTAATTAGGCCGTTATTTGTAACAAGTATTTGTTTGCCATACTTTTCTGCAACAAACATTGGGAAGTCTTCCTCAACTGTAACTGATAAAATCTTAGGAAATACCTTCCTCGCCTTGACTTTCTTTATATAATCTAAGTCTTCTATATCGGATTCATATTTTCTTGGATCATAAAGTAAGATATTTTTTCCAAGTGGTGACTTTAATTTTTTTATTATCTCAGTATCTTCAGTCACCCTATTTCCATTTATATATATATCTTGTATTTTCATAAAAGGATGTGTATATAAATTATAAAAAATCCCCAGCAAAAATACAAAAACAAGCAAAGGTATAAAAAACTTAGGTCTTGGCTTTTCTTCCTTGCTATGTTTTTTAGCTATATATTTTTTGCTAAAGACTCTTGAGCCCTTTTTGATTAACCTATCATCGTTTTTATTATTCATCTATACTAACTCTTTAATTTGCTCATAGACCTTATCTAAAGCATTGTTATCAGCAAGTTTATGAGCTTCTTCTCCCATTTTTTTCATTTTTTTCTTATCATTAATTATACTCATAATCTCATTCTTTAGTAGAAAACCATTCAAATCTTTCTCTAAAATCATAAGGCTAGCTTCTTTTTCTACATAGGTTCTAGCATTAAATTCCTGGTGGTTTTCTGTTGTATAGGCTTTTGGAATTAGAATAGAAGGTCTTCCTACTGATGATATTTCAGCCAGACTCATTGCCCCACTTGAAGCAATCACTAAATCTGACACCCCATAAAATAGGTCTATATTGTCTATATATTTAAAGACCTTTATGAACTTGTTTTCTTTGATATTTTCTATAAAGCTATCATAATACCTAACTCCTGTTTGGTGAAGTAGGTAAAATTCACCATCGAGACTTTGGGCAAGTTCTGCTACTGCCTTATTTAGGGCGAAAGATCCATTTGAGCCACCAAAGGAAAATACAACAGGTATATTTTTATCAATGCCTAGATTTTCTAAATCTTTATTGGTATATGATAGCTTAAAATTATTTCTAACAGGATTGCCTGTTACAACTATATTGTCTTGGTTTTTTAAATATTTACCGGCTTGTTCATAGGATATTAAAACCCTATCTACCTTTTTTGATAAAAATTTAGTTGCCATGCCTGGATATGAATTTGATTCGTGTACTATAGCTGGTATTTTTTTCTTTGCCGCCTGGTATAAGATAGGAGCACATACGTATCCGCCAGTACCGATTACTAAATCAGGCTTAAAGCTTTTTATGATTTGCTTTGCTTCGTTAAATCCCTTTAAATTTTTAATTATTGCCTTAAAAAGTTTTTTATTTATCTTCCTTGGAATGCCCATTGCATCTATAGCTACAAATTTATAGCCATTTCTATTAGCAATAGCTTCCTCAGGTCCGTTTTTAATCCCAACATATATTATTTCGGATCCAGGATTTTCATCCATAATCTTTTGACCAATGGCAATAGCAGGGTAGATATGGCCGCCCGTACCGCCACCTGTAAGTATTACTCTCATTTTTCTTCCAATCTCATTACTATATCTTTAAATTCATTTCCTCTAATTTCATAAGACTTATACATATCCCATGAAGCACTTGCAGGAGATAATAAGACTACATCGCCTGCTTTGCTTTTCTTATAAGCTGTTTTTATTGCCTGAGTCATATCTTCTACTAAAACGTATTCAATGTCGTATTTTTCGCATAAGTTTTTTAATTTATACTTTGTAGCACCCATTAGAACCATAGTTTTTCCATTTTTCTTAAAGACTTTTATAAAATCTGTGTAATCAATATTTTTATCATAACCACCAGCGATTATAATTATTGGTTTATCAAAACTTTCTATTGCCTTTACTGAGCTATCTACATTAGTTCCCTTAGAATCATTGTAAAAATCAACTTTCGACAGAGTTCTTACATATTCTAGCCTGTGCGAAATCGCCTTAAAAGTTTTTATTGCTTTTACTATTTCTGGTAAGTCTAGGCCGTATAAGTAGGTTAGCAAAATTGCAGCCATAACATTTTCGTAGTTGTGACGACCTATTACAGAAAGTTCTCTGACATCAAGAATCTCAACTATATCACAACCACCTTTTACAAAACTAATCATATTTCCATCAAGGAAAAGCCCATTAACTACCACATTCCTACTTGAAAATTCATAAACTTGAGCTTTAAATTCATTCCTAAGTTTTTGACAAATTTCATCTTCTGCGTTTATGACCAAAAAATCTCTTTCATCTTGGTTTGAAGCTAACTTTAATTTTGAATTAATATAGTCGTCAAACGATCCATGCCAGTCAATATGATCTTCTTTGATATTTAAAATTGCACCTATATGTGGATGGTATCTACTTGTATCATGGAGCTGGAAACTTGAGAGTTCTTCAACAAAGACTCCCTCATTTTTATACATTTGCCATAAGATTCCCTCACCGATATTACCTACAGTAAAGGCTTTTTTACCACACTCATTTAAGATGTGGGCAACCATCGATGTTGTTGATGTTTTCCCATTTGTTCCTGTAATAGCGATTTTTTCCTTATATGGAAATAATCTCTCGCTTGCTTCTATATCTGAAATAATTTCGTTATTCCTAGCTAGCTTTTGGACAACTGGGTCACTTGGCTTTATGCCTGGGGATTTTATTACAAAATCGACTTTTAAATCACTTATTCTAGAATCAGAAATAGGGCTATACTTATAGCCCTCAAGTTCTTTAATATTTTCTTTATTTTTATCATAGGTTAATACTTCATATCCTAATTTATCTAAGGTTTTAACTGAGGATATTCCTGTTACACCTAAACCATATATTAAGACTTTTTTCATAATATCGCTACCAAACTAATCATACATAGGATTACAGATACAACCATAAATCCTGTTACTATTTTCTGTTCCTTATATCCCTTAAGTTCAAAATGATGGTGGATTGGTGTCATCAGAAATACTCTTTTCTTGTTTCTATGCCTATATGATAGGACCTGGATTATTACTGACAGGGTTTCGATCATATATACTCCACCAAAAATTACAAGGTAGATTGGGATTTTTAGATTAATGGCTAGGGCTACAACAGCACCACCTATGGCCATAGATCCAGTATCTCCCATAAAGACGCTTGCCGGATTAGAATTGTAGATTAAAAATCCTAACAAGGCTCCTAGCATAATTATAGCAAATAGTTTATTCTCAGTTGTGCTTGCAATTAAAGCAAGGCTTATAAAAACTGGTAGGGATACACTTACCAGAAGACCATCCAGTCCATCTGTAAGGTTTGTTGCATTTGATGTACCTACTATTATGAATATCATAATTGGAAAGCCCACTATGGATACTGGTAGGTAAAAGTCTGTAAATGGTATTAGTAGTCTAGTAATAGACTCTTTGTCATTGATATACGATAAGACTGTAATAAATCCTGCAAGTACAAATTGTAAAATCAATTTTTGCTTTGGATTAAGTCCCTCAGATTGGCGTAGTACGAGCTTCCTAAAGTCATCAATAAATCCAATCGCTCCAAAACCTAGCATTGAAATAATTAAAATTGCTGTTTCTAAGTTTTTTGGGAGAATTATAAGGCTCATAATCAAAGCAGTTAAGATAAATATAATTCCACCCATTGTTGGGGTGCCTGCTTTTGACATATGACTTTGTGGACCAACTTCTCTAATGTTTTGTCCTATTTTTTTCTTTTTCAACATTGGAATAAAGATTTTTCCTAATCCCATGCTCAAAAATATACTGATTATTGTAATTAAATAAATATTTTCCATAATAATTCCTAATGGCAGTTAATTGTTGTCAGATTTGTAAACCATGCCCATTTCTTCTAAAGCATATCTTTGTATCCTATTAAGGTCGATTGCTTCGTCGAGATTGTTTTTAAGCCTATCTCTTTGCTGCTCATAGCTTACTATTTCTGCCTGTAGTCTATTATACTCAAATCTATCATTTGACAAATTAATTCTTTTAATTATTAGGAAGGTTGCCATACTAGCTAAAATCATAAATGTAAAAAGGGATATTGCAAATTTCATATTCCTGTCTTTTTTCCTAATCTTTGCTATCTGATTAGACCTAGACATTTTTGGTTTTTCCTTTACCTTAAGTCTTATTCGATTTTTATTTTTATTTTTTACTAGTGTTTTTTCAAAACGCTCAGCCATATCATATCCTTTGACATACTCTTAGTTTCGCAGGTTTTGCCCTGGAGTTTTCCCTTAATTCGTCTTTTTTTGCCGTTATAGGCTTTTTGGTGATAATTCTTACCTTTGCCTTGTGGTTGCAAACACAAACTGGGATCTCTGGTGGGCAAATACAATCTGTTGCCAGGTCTTTAAATTTATTTTTAACTATCCTATCTTCTAGAGAATGGAAAGTAATTATAGCTAGTCTGCCATCTTTATCAATAAAATCTATTATTGTGTCAATTGCATTAGTTAGGACATCAAGCTCCCTATTGACTTCTATCCTAAGGGCTTGAAATACTCTTTTTTCAGGATGAGCCTCTGAAAACTTCGCTGATTTCATAACAATATTTCGGAGTTTGAAAGTGGTATTAATTCTTTCATTTGTGCGAGCTTTCACAATATTTCTTGCTATGGCCTTTGAAAATCTTTCTTCGCCGTAGTCAAAAAATATCCTAGAAAGCTCATCCTGAGAGTATTCATTAATAATTTTTTCTGCTGTTAACTCATTTTGCCTGTTCATTCTCATATCAAGCGGTCCATCGTGCATATAAGAAAATCCACGTTCTGGATTATCAATTTGATATGAGCTTACGCCAATGTCCATTAGAGCACCATCAATTTTATTAAAACCCGCTTCAGTTAGGACCTTGCCTATGTTTTCAAAATTGGTATTGAAAAATACCTTATTGTCATAGTCTTTGAGGTTTTCACTTGCGGCTTTAATGGCAGCTGTATCTTGGTCTATGCCTATTAGAAGTCCCTTATCGGATAACTTTTCTAAGATCATCTTAGAATGGCCTCCCTTACCCAAGGTAAGATCTGCGTATATTCCGTCAGGTTTGATATTTAGATTTTCTATAGTTTCTCTATAGAGAACTGGTGTATGTTCAAATTTCATATTATTCATCCATTATATCGGATAAATTCACCTCAACTTCATTAATATATTCATCCCAGATTTTCTTATCCCATATTTCTATAGTGGTATTGTTGCCAATTAAAATGGCTTCATCTGAGATTCCTGCATAGTCCTTCAAAGATTTGTTAATCAAAATCCTGCCTTGCTTATCAAGGTTGACTTTGACAGTGGATGAGAAAAATATCCTTTTTATAGCACGATTTTTCTTATTTTCGTAGACAAGCTGGTCTAGGGCAGCTGATCTTTTTTGGAATTCTTCTTCAGTATAGACTACCAAAGATTTTTCTGGTCCCTTTGTAAGGTAGAAATAACCATCTAGATCTTCCCTAAAGTCACTAGGCATCATAATTCTATTTTTGCTATCCAATTTGTGGATATATTCACCTAGAAACATCTTTTACCACCTTTTACCACATTGTTCCACTTCATCTTTATTTTATCCTATTTAACATAAAAAAGCAAACAAAAAGACCGGTGCAAAAACCGGTCGAAATTCTATACTTATTTAAATTTCACTATTTTCTCTTCTTTTTTCTTTTCTTCTTTATTATTAAAGTGTGGTGGGAGATTATTTTTGTTTGCATAAACAAAGATGCAAATACCTGCTATAATAAATACTATAGACATAATTTGAGCTGTTCTTAGGCCAAATACATAAAGTGAGTCTGTTCTCAGGCCTTCTACAAAGAATCTTAGGATACCGTAACATATAAAGTAAATCGCACTTTGCCTTCCCTTGGCTGGATTTTTCTTTCTATAATATATTAAAAATAAAAATATCAAAAAGTCACCAAGTGATTCGTAGAAAAAGGTTGGATGGACCTTAACTCCGTCTATAATTATCCCCCATGGCAGGTCTGTTGGGTATCCATGAGCTTCAGCATTTGCAAAATTACCCCAACGTCCTACAGCTTGGGCGAGGGCTAGGGATGGAGTTAGGATATCCATCAAGTCAATCATCGGAAATTTCTTTTTCTTACTAAATAAATATAAGCCAATTAGGCCAAAGAGAATTCCTCCTTGGATTGCTAGACCACCACCCCTTATGTCTATGATTTCTTTTGGATGGGCACCATAGTATTCCCATTCAAATATCACATACCAAATCCTCGCTCCGATTATTCCAATAGGTAGGATTGAAAATAGTATGTCATCAACTATATCAGGTGAAAATCCTCTTCTTTTAAATTCAGATCTTGCGAATAAGGCTGAGATAAAAATCCCCGTTACAATTATTATCCCATACCAGTATACATCAAGACCAAAGATAGAAAAGGCTACCCTATCTATATTAAATTCCATATTATTCCTCGCTTGGCATATCCCAGTTGTTATAAACCTCTTGAACATCGTCATTATCTTCAAGAGCATCTATTAGCTTAAATAAGTTTTCGTGATGATCAGAATCTACTTCAATTTCGTTTGCTACATAAGATATGTTTGCTCTTTCAA
>CAMEGY010000060.1 GCA_945916625.1 uncultured Anaerococcus sp. | reverse complement strand
TATTCAACAATTGTCTCAGGCCTAGATTCAGTAAAAATCGCCCTTGATTCATATAGGCAGATGTTTGATATATCAAAAAGGGATATGGACCTAAGGACTGTTTTAGAAGTGGCTGAAGAGATGCATGCAAGAGATATAAAAATAAAAAAGGCTGACATCTATAAGTCAGATGCCACAAAGTTTATAATTGAAGATGGGCAAATCCTACCACCTCTAGCAGCGGTTGATGATGTATCTGAGGCTATGGCTATTGATATAGCAAGGGAGAGGGAAGTTGGAGAGTTTATCTCAATTGAGGACCTCTCTTCAAGGACTTCTGTAAATAAAAATGCCCTGAAAAGTCTAAAGGACCTAGGCATCATAGAAGGAATCCAAGAAGAAAACCAAATGAGTTTATTTGACGGTTTATTCTAATGAAAAAGCTGAATTCTATCTTAAAAAGAGTTCAGCTTTTTTCTATCTTTGCTATTTGTTTTTTAATAAATTTACCAGCTGCCCATGCTATGGCAGTAGGCCTCTCTATTGTAATAAAACTATTTCTGTAGAGCCTTTTAGAAGAGTCAACCCTATTTGAGTTTATAATTGCAGAAATATTTACACCCATTCTCCTAAGCTCATCAAGACTTTTGTTGCTATCTTCTAGGGCAGGCCCATCTTCATAGGCCTTATTAATCCTAAAAGCCTTGCCCACAAGAGGTCTTAGGTCTTGGGGATTTGCATCTGTTAGGACAATTGTTAGACCATTTTTATAATCTAGATTTAAAATTTCCTGATAGGCTTTAAAAACCAAGCCGTCCCTATTCCAACCCATGGCTTTGAAGCGAAAAATATTATCAAAATAAGCCTTCTCATCATAATCTTTTAGGATAGTTAAGATTGTATAGTCTCCCACAGTTTGGAATGAAATAACTCTGTTTAAAATTCCATTATTTTCTAAGGACTTAGACAGAATATAGGCTTCTATTGCAACATCCGATTCCTTATCGAGTAGGGATGCTGAGGCATCAAGGACAAGGTCGATATTAATTGAGGGATCTGTTGTAAGATTTTTCTTAGAAAAAATCTTGGACTTTTCTTTAATTTCTGATTTGTAGGCAAGCTTAGGGACAAGTTTGCCCTTATAGGAAAGGTCATAGTCAAAAGAACTTACACTATTATATTTAAGCTTGATTTCCTTGCTAAGCCTTGTGATTTCCCTATTATAAAGATTTCTATTGGCCTTAAATTTTAAAAGATGCCTAGTGATTGTTTTTTGGTTTAGTTCTTGGTCTAGATTTTTATCGTCCTTTCTTATACCCTTTGTGAAAAAAATTTTTGATTTCCTATGGCCATCAGTACAGACTTTTTGATTTATAAGAAGATTTCTTTTTTCATCAAATAAAGACTTGCCAAAGGTTTTTTCTATGTATGATTCTTTTTCTCTTCGTCTTTTACTTTTAAAATCAAATATAAAAGTTCCAATGCCCTTAGTTTTTCTCACACTTCTAGCAAAGTCACTAGGCATATTTGATCTTTCAAGGCTTAATAGACCTGCATTTTCAAAAATAGAAATTTTTAGGGAAGGGAATTTTTTTAGGATATTAGAATCCCTATATGAAAGGTACTTTCTAAAAAGTTCTAGGACCCTTTGGTAGACATTATCTTTATTTGTATCTAGCGTTAGCCTTAAATTATCAAAAATTACCTGATCTTTTTTCGAAAGCTTGTAGGGCTTTAGACCTAGGATTTTAAAGTTTCTTGCCATATAAAGGCGGTAGATAGTATTTTCCCTTAGGGCGAGGGTTCTTCTTTGTAGGTCATATTTATCTGATAGGAATTTTTCAGCATAATCTTTTCTTAAATTTTCTAAAACTGGCCTATTTTTGATTTCTTTATTGTAGGCGAAGTCTTCGAGGAGGAAAAGCAAGGCCATATCATAGCGGTCTCGCCTTAGATTATAAGCCCACTTGTCAAATAGGTTTTTAAGTGGTTCTGACCCTAGGTATTTTACAGAAAGTCCAATTATTAGATTAGTGTAAAAGTCAGGATTGCCATCTATATTTTCTCCAATCAGAAAATTATCCCAAGTATAATCACAAGCTCCTGCCCGCTGGATATTTGCTATTTGATTTTCATTAATATTATTACTGTTCTTATCCATTTACAATGTCTTTATAGTAAATATTATCTTCAAACCTTGCCCTTATTAAATCCCTTATCAAATCAGCTTCATAATCATCAAAAATCTTATTTACCAAGCACAAATTAAGGGCTTCCTTAAATTCTATACCTTCTTTTACGAGGTCAATAGCATCGAAGATTCCCCTAAGGTCTGGTGCGGATTCTGATATTTCATGGGCCCTAGCTTTTGTTTTTAGGTCGGAGAAAAATTTTGCTATTTGATCAATTATTTCAGTATTTAAGTCTTTGTGCTCATCTTTTATGAGGTATTTTAGGTCAGTATCAGAAATTTGTGGCATTTTTATGACTACAAATCTTGAAAGAAGGGCTTCGTTTAGCTCTCTTGTTCCTTCGTAGCCATAGTTCATAGTTGCAATAAAACGTGTAGCAGGGTGTACTTCTATAAGGTCATAGCCTGGTATATCGATTTTTCTCCTATAGTCTAAAACAGAATGGAGTACAGCTATTGCTTCATTTTTTGCCATATTTATTTCATCTAAGACCGCAAAACCTCCGTGAAGGCTTGCTAGGGCAATTGGCCCTTTTCTAAAGACTACATTTCCAGAATTGAGGGTATCATCACCTATCAAAGAGCTAGAATCTACACTTAGATGAAAGGAAATATTCCACATTGGTCTATTAAAAAGAAAGGCCAGGTTTTCTGCAAGGACGTTTTTGCCGGTAGACTTATCTCCTACAAGGAGGATGTTTTTACCGGCTAAAATTGCAGAGATCGCCTTATCTAGGATGTCATTTCCCATATAGAGAAATTTAGGATTTGGAATTCTTGCCCTAAATTCTTCACTTACAGGGTATTTTTCTTTAAATTCATCTATATTTTTATAATGGCTTTTCATCTTAGCGCTCGATTGTGTTTAATTCGTTTTTTATATATAATTTTTTAAAACTTCCAAATCCAAAAGCTGATATTTCAATTTCCATTTCATCGTCGTTAACAAAGGAAAAGAAATTAGGATTTACATATATATCTATATCTTTATTAGCATACTTTCTATAATGGTCCTTATTTCCAAGAACTTTCGTTGATACATCAAAGTCCACAGTACCTACAGTACAGCATGATTCCTTGCTATCTAGGTCTGGGTTTATAAAGATTTCTCTAATATTTTTCTTATCGGCAAAGGCCTTTGCCTTATTGGTAATAATAAATTTCATATTGCCTCCTAGTTTTATTATATAAAAAAAGGGCGGCCAAGGCCACCCAATTTGATATTAATCTAAAATTATTGAATCAATTCTAGCTTTGTTTTTCTTTCCACATCTAATTATGAATGCTGCATAGCAGATTGTGATTACTGCTGCTAGTGGATAAGCAATTGTGTATGGTTGTCTAAATCCGATAGGGTCAGCATTTATAATAAATGCGAATACTACGAAACAGTAGAAGATGCCAGGGATTAATGTAATTAGGTAGTTTTTGTTGTTATACATTAAGTAAACTGTTGCAACTCCTAGTGCAAAGATTGCTACGAATTGGTTTGTAAATCCGAAATATCTCCAAAGAATGTTAAATCCATTTGGATTTGTTTTTGCAAAGTATAGGATACCAGCTGCAGGTATAAATAATACTGCTGCAAGACCAGCTCTCTTGCCAGCATTTCTTTGGTCGATGTTCATTTCTTCAGCAATTATTAGTCTTAGAGATCTAAATGCTGTATCGCCTGATGTGATAGGAAGAGCTATTACACCGATAATTGCAAGTAGACCACCGATATTACCCATGAAGTATTTTGATATATTACCAACCATGATAGTTCCTGGTGTGTCAAGGGCTGCTTCTCCTGTAGAGAATAGAACCATAGCACCTGCTGCCCAAATCATAGCTATAAAGCCTTCAGCAATCATTGTTGAGTAGAATGTCATCCTTGCTTCTTTTTCAGATTTAACAGTTCTAGAAACAAGGGTTACTTGTGAGCCGTGGAAGCCTGATAGGATACCACATGCAACTGTGATAAAGAATGCTGGGATGAATTTTTGTCCACCTGGGTGTTCTGCAAGAAGACCTTGTCCTTCAAATGCTAGGTGGGCATTACCCTTAAATATTACACCTACAAGCACGCCTATAGCAGAGATAACTAGGAAGGCACCAAAGATTGGGTAGATTCTTCCAATAACCTTATCGATAGGCATAACAGTTGATAATATGTAGTAAGCAAAGATTACTGCATAGATAATCCAAATAACTGTACCTTCAGGATCTTTTCCTAAAACGAATTTAGCAATTAAGTCCCCAGGTGTATAAACAAATACAACCCCTGTAAGCAGTAGAAGTAGAGCGATAATTACGTTGTAGAATACTCTAACGCCTCCACCTAAATACTTACCAACTAGTTTTGGTACTTGGCTACCGCCGTTTCTCATAGAAATAAAGCCTGTCATAAAGTCGTGAACTGCACCTGCAAGTACACAACCAAGTGGGATTGCAATAAATGCAATAGGGCCAAATAGGATACCTTGGATAGGTCCTAGGATTGGGCCTGTACCGGCTATATTAAGTAAGTTGATTAACCAGTTTTTGGTCTTACTCATGACAACGAAGTCAATACCGTCGGCCTTTTTGACTGCTGGAGTTTCTCTATCATCTGGTTCTAGTTGACTTTCAACATACTTAGAATAGAAATAGCCTCCTCCTAACAAAATTATAAGTCCAATAATAAATAGTGTCATTGTTTCCTCCTTTATTTATTATTCTATATTCATTATAAAATAAATAAAAAAATAATACAAGCCTTTTCCTAAAATTTAACAAGAAAAGTCTTTTTATAACAATAGTTATACATGAAATATAATTCGAAAAACAATAATTTGTTGAATTCTTATTAACTAATTAAAGACTTTTAAATAGTTATATTTATAGTTAATAAATTGTAAGAAACTTGTGAAGAGTAGGAGAGAAGTTCTACTTTTTTTTAATGTTATGGGGGATGTGAGATGGATTTAATAGAAAAACTAAGAGATATACTGGAAAAAGATATAGAAAATATGGGCTATGAGCTTGTAGATATCGAGTTTATAGGACCAAGAGATGGAAAGAGACTAATTTTTTATATCTACAATGAAGAAGGTATAACAATTGATGATTGCGAGAGGGTAAGTGGATTTCTTGATGAGAAGCTAGATGAACTAGACTTGATCAAAAACGCCTACTACCTAGAAGTATCCTCTCAAGATCTTTCAAGACCACTTAAGACAGACAGGGACCTTTTAAGAAATAAGGATGAGCTACTTAAGATTAAGCTTAAAAATGGCAATCTTATCCTAGCTAAATTAAAAGATATCAAAGAAGAATCTATTGTTTTTATAGATGAAGACAATGAAGAAGTAGAGATTAATAAAGAAGATATCAAAGAAATAAAAATAGAAATAGTATTCTAGGGGGAATGAAAGATGAATAAAGACTTTATGCTAGCCCTCGATGAGCTTTGCAAGGATAAGAATGTAGATAAGGAAGTAATCCTTGAGGCTCTTGAGAAGGCACTTGTAAAAAGTTATCAAAAAAATTATGACAACCAAGAAAATGTGGACGTAGTTATAGACCATGATAGTGGTGAAATTGGAGTTTTTGCGATAAAAGATGTAGTTACCGAAGTAGAAGATGGCATAAGGGAGATATCTCTTAAGGATGCTAAAGAAATTGATGCATCGCTTGAAGTTGGAGATACTGCTAGGATTAAACTTATACCTAAAAACTTCGGTAGAGTTGCAGCTCAAACTGCAAGAAACATTGTTATCCAAAAGATAAGAGATGCCCAAAGAGAATCCCTTTTTGGTGACTACTTAGATAGGGAAAACGAACTGATTACAGGTCAAATTCAAAGGGTAGATAAATATAATGTCTATGTAAACCTCGATAGGATTGAAGGAATTGTCCCTATTAAGGAGCAAGTTGCTACAGAAGAATATCTTCCAAATGAGAGAATGAAATTTTTGATCAAGGAAGTAAGAAACTCTGGTAAGGACCCACAAATTGTCCTATCTAGGTCTTCAGAAAACCTTGTGACAAGACTCTTTGAACTAGAAGTACCTGAAATAACTGACGGTGTAATTGAAATATATTCTATAGCTAGAGAAGCAGGTTCTAGGACAAAGATGGCAGTTTTTTCAAACGATGACACCGTAGATGCAGTAGGTGCATGCATTGGCTATAAGGGTGCGAGAGTTAATTCAATAGTAGACTCTCTTCAGGGTGAGAAAATTGATATAATAAATTATTCGAAAAATATTGAAGAATTTATTTCAAACGCCCTGTCCCCAGCAGATATAATTGAAGTTTATGTAAATGAGAGAAACAAGCAATCACTTGTAGTTGTAAATGAAGACCAATTATCACTTGCCATAGGCAAAGAAGGCCAAAACGCAAGACTTGCAGCAAGACTTACTGGATGGAAGATTGATATCAAATCAAGTGTAGAGTTTGAAAACCTAAGCCAAGATGATATTGACAAAATCTTAGGCCTAAATGAAGAAGATAGCGAAATAGGTGAAGATTTCACTATAACTTCAAGTACTGATATTATAGATTTAGAAGAAGACTTAGGTGAATCTGATGATAATCTTACTGAAGAAAACGAAGACAATATAGATGAAGACTTATCAGAAAAAGATTCAGAAGAGATTGTAGAAGATTTTAAAGAATATGATGAAGACT